>JBALTG010000007.1:0-67693 GCA_036964625.1 Motiliproteus sp. | reverse complement strand
GTCCACATAGCGATCCAATACACCGGGCACTCGTAAGTGACTAAGTGATGTTCCGGTGAACGCGTTAAACGTTCTATGGCACTGATTACAACGATAGCGTTGGCGGCCATTCTGGTGGCCCCAGCGCTTCACTATGTGGCTATGGCAATGCTGGCACAGCGGGTTATTGGCAAAGTTATGCTCGATGCGACTCATCACGTTTGACTGCTGGGAACCAGGTCGTACCAGATCCTCAAGCGCTGTTTTCAGCAGCAATATTTGGTCACTGGTCAGTGTGCAGACGCCTTCGAGACACTTTAAAAACTGTAGGCGCTCCATGATACCTCCGATCAAAAAAAGGAACCTACCATGAGTATAGCTCAGCAACTTTTAAACCAAACAGAGCCCCGGGGCAGACTGATGTCCTTGATGGAAGATCAGCGTTCCGCACTGCTCTGGATGGTCTTGGTGGGATTCTCCCGCCAGGTTTTGAAATCACGGGGCTGCGCCAGATTGAGGGGAAAAATGAAGTCGTCTCGATCGTTGAGTGGAAGTCCGAGAAAATTGCAGGCTCCCAGCTGTCCGTCCTATTTAAGTTCAAAGGAAACAAGATCTACGAGGAGCGCTGGTTTATCGACACGGAGCAATGGAAGAGCGCGTTCTGAGTGGCCCGCGTCCGAATAAGAGCAGCTACAGCTTAGCTGCTCGCTCAGAACCGCGCTCTCCACTCGCCTATCCTCACCGGCATGTTCGCTAAGTCGCAACACCGGACAGCCCTTATGCTGAAATTTTATTATCAATGCTGATTCTATATTTTCATCCCACAGGCTGGCACTTCAACGGTTATTCCAACAGCTATTGCTTTCTGCCTTGGTACGTTTTTGTGGCCAGACGTTATTGGTCAGTATCAGGAACACTGAGGGCCGTCGCTCTCCGCCGGTCGATTTGAACAGCTGTCAGCCTCTCCTGTGGCTTTCATACCTCCAGAACAACAGAGACAGAGGCGCGTTCTCAGCCGCCGCTGGAATATAGCAAGCCCGACAATGAACAATCCGCCCAAACACAGCACCCAGATCTGCCGTTCTAAGGCATGGGTGATCTCTTCGTTGCGCTCACTAACCTCCTCAGCTTCGCTTTGCAGTATCTTAGCCGCCAGCGCTAGGAAAGCCCCCTCGCTTTGCGCCATCGCTTGCTTTAATTGAAGCAGCTCTTGAGCTGCTACATTTTCCCCGATCGCCGTCAGTAGTTGCTTAGCTTGACGCCTGAACTGCTCGCCCTTATGAAATAGTCGCTCCGCATCTACCACTTCTAGAGGGAAGTAGCGTCTCACCAGCTCTAGACATCATGTATCAACTTGCTGCGCAAAAGCGTTAATACATGAAGCCTGATGTCTTAGCCAATAATTGCTCCATAAAAAATCACTCTGGAACAATTGCTTGCAAGTTAATACATATCAGCAGTCTGTCGGACTTAACGCTGATAATTGCAGTCATGGGTCCTCCTGACGCCATCGCGGAAAAATAATAAGCGTGTGAACTCTATACTAAACTGTTGCAGCAGTGGTAAATGAGTTGGCGTGAGGTCAGTGGTCAGAGACGTCCGCTGCTTGGCGTTTTCCGACCAAAGCCACTGCCACGGATGATCACGTTTTATCCCCCCTTGTTCAAACTTTGTGCGCTTATCCAGACCCAAAGCCTGCCAAGCCTGGCCTCTCTGATACACTAAGCCTCCCCGACACTGTGCAGCCGAATCACCATGACCAAAGCCCTGATCATCTCCGCCGCTAAAACCCTTGATAATATCGGATCTATGCAGCACTGCCTCGACCTGGAGCAGCGCATTGAACAGCTCGGCCACGCCATCCCGCAGCTGCATATCGACCCGCTGAGCACCGACTGGCACAGCCCCGAAGCACCGCTGCATTTTCGCAGCGGCTGCGCCCCGGTCGAAGCGCTGGCACATGCCCATGGGTTGATTCAACAAGGCCAGCAAGCGGTGCTGATCTGCGGTGAAGACAACCTTAAAACCGGCTACAGCCGTCACCAACGACTTGAGCAGATGGCGGTCTATGGGCCCGATCAGCCGCTCACCGAGGCCTACACCGATCTGGCACGCCAGTTTCTGCGCCAGCATCAGGTCGATGAACCCTGTTTTCGGCAGATCGCCCACGCCCTGTTCGATAATTACTCGCTCAGCTATAGAAATGCCCTGAGCGACGACTTTTCACCCGAGCTGCTGCCCAACGCGCGCTGGCACCAACCGATCACCTCGCTGTTTCGCGGTGTCGATTGCGCTAACCCTATGGTCGATTTTAAAGGTCGCCTGCTGATCGTCAGTGAAACACTGGCCAAGCAACTCGGCACCCCCGCCGCACAGATGCTAGAGATCAAGGCGGTAGGCCTGAGCCGACTGGAGCAGGACGGCCCGGAGCATATTGAGACCATCGCCCGCTACGACCATCTTCGTGCGGCTTATCTGCAATGTTGCGAGCAGGCCGGTGTCGACTTCGCCGAGCGATTTAAACAGGGGGAGGCGTTGTTAGAAGCCTACACCTGTTACCCGGTGGTACCGATGGCATTCCTGCTCGCCGCCGGGCTGGTTGATCTGCTGGAGCAGATCCCCGAGTTCCTGCAGCAACACAGCATCACCGTCACCGGGGGGATGAACCTGGCCAGGGCCGCCTGGAACAATCCCGCACTGAACGCGCTGATCAGCATGCACCACTGCCTGCTGGCTGGCGAAGAGCGCTATGGGATGGTGCATGGCAACGGCGGCCTGGGCTATCGGCAGGGCGTGGCACTGTTGGCCAAGATTGACGGCTAAACGTCAAGCCACGATATTGTGTGGTAGGTGGGTATGGCAAAGAGTGGCAGTCTCGTCAACGTTTTTCAACAGCCTGTCTAGGAGCCTGACCGAGAATAGACTGACCTACTGCGAAACCCGTATTTTGGCCAGATTTGACGCTCATTCTTGGCAAATAGAACCACTATTCACAAGCTGCGTCCCTGCAACTTGCCCTACGGGCAGCTGTTGCTGTGTAAATCGGCTTTCCTGCCGATTAATCTTCGCAAATGAACGACAAATCTGACTCAAAATACAGTTCTCTCGCTACGCTCGCTATTCTCGGTCAGCCTCCTAGGGCCGCGATTACGCCGCTTCGTCGGCATGAATTAGCAGTAACATCTGCATCGCCAGACGACGAATGGTACTCTTGTCGTTGTCATCTAGGGCCTTAATCAACTGCTCCGTCGCCGCCTCCGGCGCCAGTGCCTTCAACGCCTGTGTCGCAGCCTGCGTCAGCGCCCCACCCTCTTCCAGTCCCAGCTTTAGCAGCAGCTCAAGGTCTAACCGGCGCAATTCAAGCAGCGCCTCGATCACCGCTTTACGCACCCCAATCTCGGCATCATCCTGACAATCCAGAATCGCCCGGGTGACCCGATCCGGGGTGACTTGGCTCAATACAACATGATCATCGACACTCACTGCGTTGCCCTTGCCAAGTAAGATCGCAGTCAACGAGCGGATCACCTGAATTCGCACCAGCGTATCCGGATCATCCAGCGCTGCCAGCAGCGCAGGAATTGCGGCTCGATGTTTTAGCGCACCCAGAGTACGGGCACAGGCCAGACGCATCTCTTCATTACCCGCGCGTAGCTGGGTCACGACCGGCCCCAGAATGCAGTCCAACCCCGACAACGTTGGTTGCTGAGCCACCAACCGACCGAGGCTATCCGCCGCCTCACGGCGCACGTTGGCATCGTCATCCATCAGACACTCTAGCAGCGGCGGTACCACGTCGGCCTGGACGCAGTCGCCCAGTACCCTTGCTGCAAGTATCCGTCGATCAGCCGCTATCTGTTCCGGCTCGCTACGCTTTTCAAGAATCATCCGCTCACCGTTACGGGCGTTGCTATGAACCACCGCGGCGAATTCGTCGTACGCCTCCGGCAGGTTATCAACCAACCCCAGAATACGCACAGAATCACTGCTCAGCTCTTGAGTCACTCCGACCGTCGCCTCGATATTGCCGCGGGTGATCGACGCTAGCGTCGAGCTCATAATGACGTTTTCAACCCCCTTGTCCTGCTTATCGGGATAAGCATCAGAAACCGATGCCAGAATCTGCTCAATACTTGGCCGGGGCTTGGTTGCACGCGTCTCCGGCTTGATTTCGTTATTCTGGTCATCAACCGCAACCAGCACAATCCGCTGCTCAGATTGTTCTAAATCCGCACCCGTTTCTGCCGTATCATCGCCACGATCAGAATCGTCCGGCCACTCGACTGAATCGCCGTTAAGCGCGCTGAGCAGTAGAGACAAAGGCGTAATCAACGGCTGTTGCGAGGACTGTTGCAACGGTTCTTGCGACGGCTGTTGCAAATCATCCGCAGAATCCATGCTGGCGTGGTTGCTGAGCGCCTGCAAACTCTGCAGCGATACATGCCGTAGTGCTGCGCTGCTATCCTGGCTACTGTTCCATAACACGGCCAGCGTAGCGGGGTCATACAACCCGCGTTGACCGATCGACTGGATCAGTTGACGCCGTACCTGTATCGGCGTCTTGGCATCTTCGATCAGTGCCAGTAACTGCTCACTGACGTCGATCTGAGTCGCTCGGGCCACCAGCTCGCAACACAGTAGCTGTTCCTGTTCCTGACGGCTACTGAGACCCCGCTGCAGCCGTTCGACTAATGCGTCGGACAGCGGGCCCTCCAGGTCGACCCGTTGCGACAGCATCCTCAGTGCCGCACAGCACAGACGATTATCGCTGCTGTCGAGCAACGGCCATAATTGCTCATCGCTGGGACCCTCGCTTATCTGAGGTTGCAGTGTTTCCAGCCCCTTCAGTGCAGCTATCTGAACCTGGGTTGAGGTATCATCCAGCAAACCAATCAGGGTTTGCAGGCGATCTGGCGCAGTGCCTGCGGCGACAGAACCGGCTGCCGCGATCCGGACATCAGGGTCAGAATTGACCAGTAGCTTAGACAGCAGTTGATAAGCGTCGGTTGATGACGCCTGAGCCAGCGCCGTGGCGATACGGCGTAACTGCCGTGGTTGTGCAGCATCCACACGCTGAGCCAGAGCAGCGATACCGGGCGGGCCTATCTGGATTAAGGCGTTGAGTATTTCGCTTTCGATATCCTGACCGGCGTCAGAATCAAGTAACGCGGCCAACGGCTGGACGGCAGCGGTAACGCCACAGTCGCCCAATGCTTTAACCGCCCGCAATTGAATGTCCCACCAATCGTCCCAGCCTTCGGTTTGGCTTATCTGCATATCCTCAGGACGATCCAATAGCCGCAGCAAGGTTTTTGCCGCCAGATCACCGCCACAGTGAGACAGCCCCCCGATAGCGGCCTGTTTTACATCCGGGTCTGCATGATAGAGCAGGGCATCGATCAATCCCTGTACCGCATCCTCGCTACCCATGCTGCCTAACGCGGTGGCGGTATCGATACACACATCCAGATCCTCATCCTGCAGATGGCGATAGAGTGGTTCCAGCGCACGGGGATCTCGGAACCGGCCCAGAGCCTGAGCGGCATAGCAGCGATCGACCTCATCACCGTTATCCAATTGGTTAATCAGGGCTTCAACAGCTTGGGCTTTACTCTTCATAGACAGCTCCTACGCAGTGGCTTAATCACGGCTGACCACCCGTAAAGTCTCGCCGAACCGATCACGTCCGTGGTAGATAGCCGCATTCATCATAGTTGACGACAGTGCAAAATCTAACAAATGACAACAAAAGGATAAATATTGTGCGCGTTGAATTTTTTACTGCTAAACCTAAAGAACCTCGTTTTGAGTGCCCGCAACTTCGACCCTCGGAGCGCTTAATATCAACCGTCATATGATGCCTGCGTCTATTGGAGGAAACCTAGATGCGTAGATTCTCTGCTCCCCAGAAGATTATCACTCTGGTCGCTACCGGGCTTGTTTGGCTGACCGGATACGCCACAGCCACCGATCGACTGGGCCCACTGCCCCAGCTCAACCTGGATCAAGCTAAATCCGCGCTAGGGAAACGTCTGTTTTTCGATACGCGACTGTCCGGCGATAGCGCCATCTCCTGTGCCACCTGCCACCAGCCCGACAACGGCTTTGCATCCAGGCAGGCACTTTCACCTGGTTATCCGGGTAACGGTCACTTCCGTAACGCGCCAACACTGATCAACGTCGCGCAAAAATCACGCTGGATGCACGACGGTCGCCTGGGTACCAATCTAAACGACGTCACCCGAGAGATGATCACTGAAGACTACTTGATGAATATGGACATGCGGTTGATGCAGGAGCGAATCAAACAGGATCCGGTCTACGTGCAGATGTTCAAGCAGGCGGGCTATGGCGAACCCTCCAACGGCGGTGTGCGCAAGGCGATTCCTGAATACCTCAAAACCCTGTCCTCAACAAACTCACCGTTTGATAACAAGAAAATGGCAGCAGCAGCGATGCGCGGTTTGACCTTATTTAAGGGCAAAGCCGGCTGCGTGGCCTGCCACAACGGTCCGACCTTCAGCGACGGACTGCTGCATAACACCGGCGTACCCGAGAACCGGGACATTTTCCTGAATCCTAAAAACCACCAGGCGTTTATCGCTTACAACATGTTTATGGGTACCGAGAACTATATGGACCTGAAGCGGGATATGGGTGGCCATATCATCGAGAAGAAAGCCGACAAGTCTGATGCCGGTACCTTTATGACACCGACGTTGCGCGAGCTGAACTACACCGCACCCTATATGCATAACGGCATGATCGGCAGCCTCGCTGAGGTGGTGGCATTCTACAACAAGGGTGGTGGCGAGGACCGCAATAAAGATTCACGGCTCAAACCGCTGAATCTCAGCCAGCAAGATCAAACCGATCTGCTGAGTTTCTTAAAAGCCCTTAGCGGAGACCCTCTGACCAGCGAGGTGCACGTCTACAAGGATACCCAATCCTATGGCTATCAGGTGATTCCAGACTGGAAACGGGCACGCAACTAGGGGTGATATCTTATGAAAAAAATCATTAACACCGGCTCTCCCCTGCTGGCAACCGCTCTGGTCGGTTCCAGCCTATTGATGGCCTCCATGGCCACGGCCGCAGAGACTCCCGAGCCACTGGCGCCACTCGGGGCAGTGCCGGTTCCGGCAGACAACCAACAGACCGATGCCAAAATTGAGCTGGGTAAACTGCTGTTCTTCGATGGCCGACTGGGTGGCGACGGTTCAACCTCCTGCGCCACCTGTCATAACCCGGCACTGGGATGGGATTTCCCGACCGATATCTCGATGGGATACCCGAGCACCGTGCATTGGCGTAACAGCCAAACCATTATCAACTCGGCTTACTACGGCAAACTGTTCTGGGCCGGTTCAGCCAACTCGCTGGAGAAGCAGGCCAAAGGGGCGGCGACAGGGGCGGTCGCCGGTAACGGTGAGTCGGACATCATGGAATCCAGACTGGCGCTGATCCCTGACTATCAGCAGCGTTTTCAAGCCGTATTCGGTGATCGCTGGCCCAAAATAGGTAACGCCTGGAAAGCGATCGCGGCCTTCGAGCGAACCCTGGTGCAGACCGACACACCGCTGGATAACTACCTCAAGGGCGACACGTCAGCCCTCACCAAAACTCAACTGCGCGGCAAGGAGTTGTTCGAGAACAAGGCCAACTGCATCCAGTGCCATAACGGTGCATTAGCCTCCAACGAGCAGTTCTACAACATCGGCGTCCCCACCAACCTGGCCTGGGAAACCGATCCGCTGAAACAGATCACCTTCCGCTACGAGCTGTTCGCCAAGGGCTCCACCGAGAACATGTATCGCACCACCAAGGCCGACCCCGGGCTCTATTTTCGCGGCAAGTTAAAACAGCACAAAGGCAAGTTCCGGGTGCCGTCACTACGCTATACCCTGTACACCGCACCGTACATGCATAACGGTACCCTGGCTACGCTGAAGGATGTGGTTGAATTCTACAACCGAGGCGGTGTGGCAGCCGATGGTCGTAGTTCCGGCTTCCCAAACAGCAAAAGTGCCCTGATAAAGCCTCTGGGGCTGAGTGCCGCCGAGACTGCCGACCTGGTTGCGTTCGTGGAAGCCTTCTCCGGTGACCGGATAAAAATGGCCTGGCCCAAGCTGCCTCCCTACGCCCCCCTGTTCACCCAAGAAGAGTTGATGGAGGCCAAAAAATGAGCCTTTTCAAGCGCACCAAAACCGATCATAAAAACACTCATAAAGATGAAGAGCACGCCGCTGCTGGCAAACAAAGCGCAGCCAAACAGGGTAACTGCATGCTGTCGCGGAGAAACTTCCTGATGTATAGCGGCTCTGCTGCCGCAACAGCCAGTGTCATCAGCATCAACCTGTTTCCGGGTACCGCTCAAGCCCAGGCACTGCCGGCCCGAGTGGTCACCTATCCGCGTAAACGGATAGCTCAGCTGAGCGACCTGAAAGACAACGTGCCGGTCGACTTCAACTACCCGGACGACGGTAAAAACACCTCCTGTATGGTGGTGAAGATGGGCGTTCAGGGTGGCGGTGGCGTAGGCCCGCATCGGGACATCGTCGGTTTTAGCTACATGTGTACCCATCAGGGTGGACCGTTGAACGGCTCTTATCTGGCGACCAATGAACACCGCACGCTGGGGCAGTGTCCATTTCACCTGTCGCTGTTTGATCTACGCCGTCACGGCATCATCGTCTCCGGCCAGGCTTACGAGAGCTTACCGCAGGTGTTGCTGGAGATCGATGGCGACGATATCTATGCGGTTGGCATCCTCGGATTGCTGTTCGGACGCAATGAAAACTTGGCGCATGGCTAGGAGTATAAGAGATGGCTACTAATTATTACTTACCCGAAGATCATGCGCCACTGCCTCCCAAACATGCAGAGGTGATCACCACCGCCTGCGACTACTGTATCGTCGCCTGCGGCTACAAGGTCTACCGCTGGCCGGTTGGATCCGCTAATGGCGGTATGCAGGCGGCTGAAAATGCGTTTGGTATCGACTTCCCCAGCGTCCCACTGCAAGCCTGGGTGGCACCCACCCAGCACAACGTGGTGATGCACAACGGCATGCCGCATAACATCGTTATCGTGCCCGATAAAGATACCAAGGTCGTCAACACCCACGGTGATTCCAGTATGCGGGGTGGCCTGCTGGCCTCCAAGGTGTACAACCCGATGACGCCGACTCGCGACCGCCTGACCAGTCCGATGGTCCGGATCGGCGGCACGTTGCAGCCGGTACCCTGGGATTTCGCGCTGGATATCGCCGCTGAAGTGGGCAACTACGTGCGCGAAAAACACGGTGATGCGGCTTACGGCGTCAAGACGTTCTCCTATCAGTACATCGAAAACACCTACGCCATCACCAAGTACGCCATGCGGCATGTTAATACACCCAACTTCACCTTCCACGACACCCCTTCCGACGTCACCTCGACGCCGGGCTTCCGCGATGCCGGTTTCGATAACTTCGGTCCCAGCTACGAGGATTGGGGTTCGGCCGATACGCTAATGATCTGCGGCACCGATCCGTACGAAACCAAGACAGTACTGTTCACCCAGCACATGATGCCAGCCATCCGCCGTGGCATGAAGACGGTGATGCTGAATCCGCGAGAGACTGCCGGTATCGCTTTCATGAAGAAGCACGGTGGAATCCATCTGGATGTGCTTCCGGGTACCGACAACCTGGTACTGGGTGCGATCATCCGGGTCATTCTGGAGAAAGGCTGGGAAGATCAGGACTGGATCGAAGCTTGGGTCAACAACGGCTGGGAAAGCTCCTCCGGATTCGGTCAGGGCACCCGTAATACGCCGTGGCAATGGCGCACCACCTGGGGCAAGTTCCAGGTTAAAGATTTCGCGGACTACAAAAAATGGAACCTGGCGCAGAAAGAGTTCGAGCCTTCGGTAGCGGCTGAGATGGCCCAGGTCGATGTCGATAAGATCTATCAGGCGGCTGAAGCGCTGGCGAAACCCAAGGCGGACGGCAGTCGCGTAAAAGCCTCTTTTGCGATCGAGAAAGGCTTCTACTGGTCCAACAATACCGCCAATACCAACGCCATCAGTGCCATCGCCACCATCTGTGGCGCCGGTGGACGCCCAGGCCAAGTCGTAGGGCGACTCGGGGGGCACCAGCGCGGCGGTCAAAAAGGCGGCAGTTACCCGCGCAACAAATCACCGGAGAAATTGCCGGGGCGTCGTCGTCGCGCCCTGGATACCGACCGCTGGACCTATTCGGGTCATACCCGCTTCGCCCACGTCATCGGAACCACCTGGATTCAGGCGATGTGCGGCTCACAAGGGCTGCAGAAAAAGTTCTGGGAGCTGGTCACCGCCAATCCGCATCAGGTCCGCAGTTACGACAAGCAGGAGATCATCGATACCCTGAAAAAACGGGCGGATTCTGGCGGCATGGTGGTGATTAATCAAGATATCTACCTGCGCGAACCGATCGGCGGCCACTTTGCCGATATCATCTTCCCAGCTGCGGGCTGGGGGGAAGAGAACTTTATCCGCGCCAATGGTGAGCGCCGGTTACGATTGTACCAGAAATTCTATGACGCACCGGGCAATGCCAAGCCGGATTGGTGGATCATCGCTCAACTGGCGACCCGGATGGGCTTCGACGGTTTTGACTGGAAGAACGCCAACGAAGTCGCCGAAGAAGCATCGCGCTTCAGCCGTGGTAGCCGTAAAGACTTCCACATGATCAAGATCGCTGCCCATAAAGAGGGCAAGACCCTACACCAGAAGCTGGCCGAATTCGGTACCGACGGTATCCAGGGACCGGTGTTTTATAACTACGACACCGGCGAGCTGGTCGGGACCAAACGATTACACGATACCAGCCTGAGCGCCGCCGAACTGGACCGAAAGGGACTCACTGATGGACCTAAAGGGGCAAATACCCTGAAGAAGCAGTTGACCCATTTCAACAGCCAAACCGGGAAGGTCAACATCCAGAAACACCCCTGGAGTCTGTTTGCAGACTTCCATGCCTGGATGACGCCGAAGGATGATGAGCTGTGGTTCAGCAACGGTCGTATCAACGAGATCTGGCAGTCCGGCTTCGATGATATCGAGCGACGGCCGTACACCACTCAGCGTTGGCCGGAGAACTGGGTCGAAATTCATCCCGCAGACGCGAAAAAGCGCGGCATAGAATCGGGCGACCAGGTGATGATGTATTCGGACCGCGTTCCGGCCTTTAAAGACACATTGATCGGTGTCGATAGCAACAACTTCCAGTTCTCCGAGCTGCTTGCGCGCGGTCATATCGAGCTAAGTAAGGCGGCGGTGACTGCGGTAGCTATCGTCACGCCAGCGGTGAAGGAGGGTGTTCTGTACGCCAACATGCTCGACATGCGCCAGCCCAGCAACTCGCTGACCGCCCGCGTGGTGGATAACATCAGTGGTAACTACAACTATAAGATGGGCGTCGCCCGGATCCGCAAACTCGGAGAATCCAAGTACAAATCGGAATTCCGCAGCTTCTCGTTCGTACCGAGAAACATCGGCGTGACGGGCTAAAAACCGGGGCTGAAACAGAGATCGTAAAAAGGAGGCTGAAAAGTCTCATTTTTATATGCGTACGATCAGCCCTCCCCCTCCCTTCAATACCTGCTTATCAGCTATAAGGCCTGATTGTCTGGTTGGTATTTTCCAATCCAATGCTGCGCTAAAGCGTCCGCCGCCTGCTCGTCCTCAGTAACAAACCAGCGATAAGCAACCACATTACTGGCACAAACTGTATCGCTCAGACCCGACAACGTCTGCTCAAAACCACCCGCTGCCGCACGTCCCACGTAGAGCACATCGCTGGTCTCATTCAACAGCACGAAAACACCTTGCTCTTTCGGTGACTCATCAAACTTCTTTACAAAATCAAAAGCATAGGTTGACTGCCTGGACACGCGTGGGTCTTTTTTGTCTTTATGGCTAAATCTCATTGCTACCTCTCTAAAAAAATCGTGTCCGGATCCGCATACTGGCTGCTGTGAGGGCTGAGGGTTAGAGGCACCCTCGCGATCCGATTATGGGGTCAATTTATGCTTAGCGCAGTTTTAAATAGCCACAAATGGCGTTGTTTCAAGCCGTCCTGGATTTTTTAAAAGCTGTCGCTAATAACAAAAAACCGCCTCAGCCAAAGACTGAGGCGGTTTTTAATCAGGATCCAACCAAGCCGATTACATATTCTCTTGCAGGTACGCGCTTAGTTTCTCCACTGGCAGGTAACCCGGCAGCAACGAGCCATCTTCAAACACCAGCGCAGGGGTTCCGGTCACGCCAAACGCAGTGCCCATTGCATACTGCTCCGCAACGGGATTCTCGCACTCTTTCGACTCTAACTGGCCACCGGATTTGGAGCTGGTCATTGCCGCTTTAGGGTCATCCGCACACCACACCGAGACCATGTCCTGGTAGGTTTTGGACCGCAGTCCACCACGAGGGAAGGCCAGATAGCGAATTTCGATGCCCGCCTTATTGTATTCGGCCATTTCGCTATGTAGTTTCTGACAGTAACCACAGTCAACATCGGTGAAGGCATAGACTACGGACTTAACCTCAGCCGCCGGTGAAAATATCACCATATCGTCTTTATTCAGCGACTTCAGCGTCTCGGCACGCTGCTTTTTCTGACGCTGTTGGCTGAGGTTAACGAAACGCTGCCCCTTAATTCCATACAGATCACCGAGTACAAAGTGCTTACCATCGCCACTGGTCAGGATGACCTCGCCGGTATCGATCTCGACCTGGTACAGACCGTCGATCGGAGAGGGGGTAATGCCACGGATCTGAATCTGCTGATTAACTATCTTCAAATTCTGCGTAATCGCCTGCGTCATTGCCTCGGTAACAGGTGCGGCCAGAGTCAGGTTGCTGCTAGTCAGCAACGCTAGGGAGAATAGATAAACCGATGAACGCATGAATACCTCAGATGATAGATAGGGTGAATTGTGCAGTTAGAGTCGCCATCGCGAAACTAGTTCAGCCGCGCGGGTGATGTTTTTGATGCAGCGATTGTAAACGCTGCTGAGCGACATGGGTATAGATCTGGGTTGTCGACAGATCACTGTGCCCCAGTAGCAGCTGCACCACCCGCAAATCGGCACCGTGATTCAACAGATGGGTCGCGAATGCATGGCGCAGCGTATGCGGCGATAATGGCTTATCGATGCCCGCCTCCTGGGCGTAATGTTTAATCCGATACCAAAACGTCTGTCGGGTCATCTGGGTCCCGCGGCTACTGGGGAACAGCACCTCGCTATCGGCCTGCTTCAATAGCAGGGTGCGGCCCTGACGCAGATAACGCGCCAGCCACTCCAGCGCGATCTCGCCCAAGGGGACCAGGCGCTCTTTATTGCCCTTGCCGGTTACCCGCACCACCCCCTGGCGCAGATTAACCATCGACACCTGCAGCGAGATCAACTCACTGACCCGGAGCCCGCAGGCGTACAGTAGTTCCAGCATCACCCGGTCCCGAAAACCGATCGGGTGCTGCGGATCGGGAGCGGCCAGCAACTCCTCCACATCCAGTTCGGTCAGCACCTTGGGCAGTGGCCGGACCAGCTTAGGACTATCGATCTGCAGGGTCGGATCGTGTTCGATCTGCTCTTCGCGGAGTTGATAACGAAAAAATCCGCGCAGACAGGAGAGCATCCGCGCCGTCGAAGCCGGGCTGTAACGCTTACGCAAGCGCAGGTTGAGGTAACGTTGGATATCCTGACGTGCGGTCGCCAGCAGGGCCTGATCCGATTCATCCAGAAAAACCGAAAACGCTTTCAGGTCACGACGATAGGAGGTCAAAGAATTATCGCTGAGTCCCTTCTCGTGCCACACCGCCTCAAGATACGCTTCGATCTGGATATAGCCCGGGTAGGAATGCTTCGTTGCTGTGATCATGTCGCTCTTTATACCACCCTCGCCCGCTTACCGGTATGACTATCCCAGATTCAGGGCACACTTAACCATTTCAATCGTTTTAAGCGTTCGTTAAGAAAACGCCTCTAACATCTACTCCATCAACTGGAGGATATCGATGATGCATGCCGCCGAATCGCCCAATCAACCGTGCCACGAACCGCACGCCAGCAGCCATATGCTGCAGGTCGAAAGCCCGCTCAACCGGCGCCGGGTAGAGGCGTTTATCCAGCGCTGCTTCCGTCAGGATTACGCCGCACAGATCGACGTCTACGCCAAACACCTGATCGCCCTGATCGACACCGAACAACAGATTCAGGCAGCAGTGGGCTATCAATCGGCGGCGTCCGGCGCGTTATTTATGGAACAATATCTAGACCAACCGATTGAGCAGCGGCTCAGCCAGACTTTGGGCAGAGCAGTGCGTCGCGAGCAGGTTCTTGAGGTCGGCAATCTCGCGTCGCGCTCCAGCGGCGGGACCCGTCAGATCATTCTGGAACTGGCACTCTTCTACTATCGACAAGGTTTCGAGTGGCTGGTGATCACTGTCACCCCCCAGGTACTCAACAGCTTTCACAAACTCGGAGTGGGGCTGGAGTTGATTCCGCTCTGCGCAGCCGACCCAAACCGACTTCTGCAAGACCCTGCGCGCTGGGGCAGTTATTACCGGGAACAACCCCTGGTGATGGCGGGACATATTGGCAGAGGTATCGCCAGGTTGCGAAAAAACCGCGCTTTGCTACGGCAGTTACTCGCGAGCCCTAAACCACTGCGAGACCACCAGATCCAGCTGGCACCAGAGGGAGACTTATAAATGATGCATAAGATCCTCCAACCGCGCCAGCCCAGCCCTTCTCGCTCGCTGATTCTTGACCGCATTGCCCGACACGCTCAGCGCACCCCCGACGCCCCTGCACTCCAGGATAGTCAATCGACGCTCAGCTACGCCGAGCTGCAGGCCCGTATCGAAGCGCTGAGCATGAGTCTGCAAGCCAGTGGTTTCGAGCAACTGGGACTGTTGATGGATAACGGTACGGACTGGATCATTTGCCAGCTCGCCGCACTGCATGCGGGCCTCTGCGTGACGCCGATTCCGCTGTTTTTCAGCCCAACCCAAGCTCACCACCTGCTCGACAGCTGCGGTATCGAACTGCTGTTATGCGATCAGCTATCGCGCTTGAGCGAGCTGAGCATCGACGCCATCCAGCGGCCAGATATTCACCGCGGCGCGGTGCGTTGCCGCAATGTTCAGGCACGCCCTCTGTCGCGTCCCAAAGGCACCTGTTTGATCACCTTTACCTCGGGCACCACCGGCACCCCTAAAGGGGTCTGCCTGAGCAGCGCTTCATTGGATCAGTTATGCCACGCCCTGTACCAACAGATTGAGCCACTGCAGATAGAGCGTCATACCAGCCTGCTACCGCTGAGTGTACTGCTTGAGCATGTTGCGGGCGTGCTGCTCAGTCTCTACGCAGGCGCCCACTGCAGTCTCTACGCAGCGTCACACACCGGCCTGAGCGGTTCTGGCCAACTGGACCCCGCGGCCTTAACCGTCCTGCTGCAGCACAGCCAGCCGCAAAGTCTGATTCTGGTACCCGAGCTGCTGCAGGCGCTGGTGGCGCTGGCAGCTCACGGCCAAGCTCCGGATTCACTGCGCTTCATCGCCGTCGGCGGCGGACATCTGCCACCACAACTGCGGCAACAGGCGCAGCAGCTGTCGCTGCCGGTTTATGAGGGCTATGGCCTGTCAGAATGCGGCTCGGTAGTCAGCCTCAACACGCCCCAGCAACAGCGCTGCGGATCGGTCGGAAAGCCGCTGCCGCACTGCCAGGTAAAACTGGCGGATGACCATGAAATTCTGGTCAGAGGCGCGGCCATGCTGGGCTACCTCGGTGAGCCGGTTCAGCAAGACGAGTGGCTGGCAACCGGTGATATCGGCGCGCTGGATGGCGCTGGTTATCTCCATATCCAGGGCCGAAAACGCAACCTGCTGATCAATAGTTTTGGTCGCAACCTCTCTCCCGAGTGGATCGAGGCAGAGCTCTGCGCCAGTCCGTTAATCGCTCAGGCCTGCCTATTCGGCGATGCCAGGCCGTTCAATGTCGCCCTGATCACGGCCGCCGCAGAGGCCTCTGACGCGGCGATAGACAACCAGATCGAACAACTTAATGACCGCCTGCCAGACTATGCACGGGTCGGCGACTGGGTCACCAGCCGCATCCCGTTCAGCAGCGCTAACGGACTGCTGACCCCGAATTGCCGCCTGCGTCGCGAGCAGATTCAAATGGCCTATCAGAGCGCAATTGATGCGTGTTATCGCCCCGATCGGCCCCAGAACGCCATCGCCGCACCTCTATCCGAATCTCTATCCGCACCTCTCGCCACCATTAAGCAGGAGTTTGTATGAATTTTTACCAGCAGTTACTCGAAGCGACCGAGACTGAACGCAGCCTATTACTCGGCTCGCCGGTGGTTCAACAGACGCTGTCCGGCGAGGTTTCGTTGCAACGCTACTTGGCCTTTCTGGGTCAAGCCTACCATCACGTCAGCCATACCGTCTCCCTGCTGATGAGTTGCGGCTGTCACCTGAGCGATGATCAGAAGTGGTTGCAACCGGCACTGATCGAGTACATCAACGAAGAGGCGGGGCACGAGCAGTGGGTTTTAAACGATATCACCGCCGCCGGTGGCGATCCGGTCGACACCCTGGAGGCGGGACCAAATGTTGAAACAGAATTGATGCTGGCCTACGCCTACGACAGCATCCAGCGCCACAACGCCCTGAGTTTTCTGGGCATGGTGCATGTCCTTGAGGGGACCAGCACCGCGCTGGCAACCCAGGCCGCCGACAAAATCCAAACCAGTCTGCAGCTACCCCAGAACGCCTTCAGCTACCTGAACTCGCACGGAAACCTGGATCTGGAGCATGTTCAGTTCTTTATGCAACTAGTCAACCGCATCACCGATCGCGATGATCAGCGCGCCATCATCCACGCTGCCCGCGTTCACTATCGACTCTATGCCGGGATGATCAACAGCTTGTGACGTTCACACTGAAATTCAACCGATTAGCCGCAGCATTAACTTCTGCATTAACTCCCGCATTAACAACAGCGCAAACGACAGGAATACGCCAATGAAGCCCGAACAGATGCAGGTCCTGATCACCGGTGCCAGCGGTGGCATCGGCAGCGAAACCGCCAGGCGACTCAGTCAGCAGGGAGCCCGCATCCTCGCTGTGGGCCGGAATCCAGACGCGCTAGATCAACTGCTTGACAGTCTCAGTCCCCATCCGAGCACGCCGCATCGGCGTTTTTGCGCCGATCTCTGTGCTGCCAACCAACCCCAACAACTTCTAGCCGATCTTGAGCAGCAAGGAATCAGCCCCAATGTCCTGATCAACCTGGCGGGGACCAATCAACTGACCCTGTTCCAAGCGCAGAGCGAAGCGCAGATCCGGCGCATCATCGATACCAACCTGACCGCTACCCTGCTGCTCACCCATGCCCTGCTACCCAGCCTGGCGCAGCACAGCCGCGCGCGGATCATCAATGTCGGATCAACGTTCGGTAGCATCGGCTATCCCGGCTATGTCAGTTACTGCACCAGCAAATTTGCGCTGCGCGGCTTCACCGAGGCGCTGCAACGCGAACTCGCCGACAGTCAGATCCAGGTGCAATACTTCGCGCCCCGGGCAACGCAAACGGGGCTCAACTCGCAGGCCGCCGACCGGCTCAATGCCCAGCTCAAAAATGCCGTCGATAGTCCTGCGCAGGTTGCAGATGCCCTGGTCACCCTGCTCAGCAGTGCTGCCTCGAGCCGTTTTCTGGGCTGGCCGGAAAAGCTGTTTGTCAAACTCAACGCGCTGTTCCCCTCCCTGGTGAGCAGCTCAATTGGCAAGCAGCTTGCCATCATCAAGCAGCACGCCAGTAACTCCTAAGCCATTCAGACACCTGACGAGGTATGCCCCATGATTTTCAAGCGCAGTATCCATCACCGCATCCGCTCTAACGTCCGCCACGCCCTATCCATCTTTGCTCTCATACCCACCCTGCTGGCCCTGGTCGCCTTCAGCTTCAGCGTCAGCGTCCAAGCGGGCAGTGCCCTGGATGCACTGGCGCAACTACAACAGCACTGGGACAAAATCAAATACCAGCTCCCCGAACCCGAACGGGAAAGCGCCCTGGAACAGCTGAGCAACACCGCCAGCCAGTACACGACGGACTACCCTGATTCTCCAGAAGTGTTGATCTGGCAAGGCATTATCCTCAGCACCTACGCCGGTGCGAAAGGCGGGCTGGGGGCACTATCGCTGGTCAACCGGGCCAAACAAAGTTTCGAACAGGCTCTGCAGATCAACCCCGAGGCACTCTCAGGATCGGCGTACACTAGCCTCGGCACGCTCTACTACCAGGTCCCCGGCTGGCCTATCAGCTTCGGCAGCGACAAGAGAGCACAGCAGTTGTTGAGTAAAGCCTTGCAGATCAATCCGAACGGTATCGACAGCAACTATTTTTATGCTGATTTCCTGGTCGATCAAAAAAACTATATATTAGCCCGCAAAACACTCGACAAAGCCCTGCAGGCACCCAGCCGTCCCAACCGCCCCCTGGCCGATGCAGGACGCCGCCAGGAGATCCTGGATCTACTGGCTAAAATTGGAGACAAAGCATCTTGAGACTACTGCTGATAGAGGACGATCCCCTGCTCGGCGAAGGAATTCAGCAGGGATTCAACCTCCAGGGCGAAACCCTGGACTGGTTGCGTAGCGGCCAGCACGCCCTGGATGCCTTGGCCAGCAGCGAATTCGACCTGCTCATTCTCGACCTGGGTCTACCCGATATCGACGGTCTGCAGGTGCTCAGTGAACTGCGTCGGCGGGGAAGTGCATTACCGGTATTGATTCTGACCGCTCGCGACCAGGTCTCCGACAGAGTACGCGGGCTGGACGCGGGTGCCGACGACTACCTGATCAAGCCCTTTGATCTGGACGAACTGCGCGCCCGGGTCAGAGCGTTGCTAAGGCGCAACTCCGGCATCAGCTCTCCCAAGTTGAACCATGCCGACTTAGAGGTAGACCCCGCCAGCCGTGAAGTTTATCGCAATGGCGAAGCGGTTAATCTATCCCGGCGTGAATACAGCCTACTGCTGGAGTTTCTATACCATCCGGGTCAGGTACTCACCCGCGATCAACTCAGTGAACGGCTCTATGGCTGGAATGACGACGTAGAAAGCAATGCGGTCGAGGTCCATATTCATCACCTGCGGAAAAAACTCGGTAGCGATCTGATTAAGACCGTGCGTGGGGTCGGCTACCGCATCGAAAAAGCGCCGCGTCTATGAACTCCATCAGCCGTTTCCTGCTGATCAGCCTGCTCGCCACCGTCCTCGGTGTCACCCTGGTCGCGTCACTGTGGATCAACCGCGATACGACCCACGAGGTTGAGGAACTGTTCGACGCCGAACTGGCACAGATGGCAAGGGTGCTGCAAAGCATGCTCGAATCCCAACTCAAGCGCACCCACCTGTCCCAGTTCAAAGACGCGCTGCAATACCGCTCCTTTATTGATGAGCAGCCAGAGACCAGCGATACAACAGAGAACGACGAGGCCAGCCTGCTTGGGCACAAATATGAGACCAAGCTGGCGTTCGTGGTCTGGAATGAGCATGGCGATGAGCTGCTCAGCAGTCAGAGCCAGGCCAGCACCCTGAGTTTCTCAACCGTACCCGGATACGCCAGTGAACAGCTGGATGACTACCACTGGCGCAGCTTTACCCTGCACGATCCGGAGTTGAATCTGTGGATTAAAGTAGCCCAGCGCAGTGATGTCCGTGACGAACTGACCGGGGAGATTGTCGAAAACGCCCTGCTACCGCTGCTGCTGATGATCCCGTTACTCGGGCTACTGATCGGTCTGGTGGTCCGCCGCGGACTCAGCCCGCTGCGGCGTGTGTCCGATCAGCTGGCGACGCGTAACCCCGACCATATGGAACCGCTGGATAGCAACCAGGTCCCCGTCGAAATCCATAACGTCGTGGATGCCGTCAACGCCCTGCTCGCCCGTCTCCAGCAAGCACTCGACCGCGAACGCCGCTTTACCGCCGATGCTGCCCACGAGCTGCGCACTCCGCTGGCCGCCATTCGCATCCATGCCCAGAACCTGCAGCAGCAACTATTTCTGCAAGATCAGCAAGATCAGCAAGGACAACAAGGTATGAGTCCGGGCCGATCAGCACCCGATCAGATTCTCAGTGGCGTCGATCGCATGACCCACGCGGTGGAGCAACTCTTAACCCTGAGCCGGCTCGAGTTTTCCACAGAAAACGCCATGGAGTCATTGGATCTTTCCAAACTGCTGCGCCAGACGATGGCCGATCTGGCCCCTCTGGCGCTGGATCGTTCACAGGAGTTGGAACTGGACGCCCCAAGCCGCTGCACCCTCGAGGGTAATCCCGCTAGCCTGGTCATGCTGTGTCGCAACCTGCTCGACAATGCGATCCGCTATACCCCGGAACAGGGCCAGATAAGGGTCAGGATCACCGATCAGGATGGTTTGATCTGTATGAGCGTCGCCGATACCGGCCCTGGCATCCCACAGCACGAGCGGGCTAACGTGCTGCAACGTTTCTACCGCCTGGCTGAACAGACCATCACCGGCAGCGGCCTGGGATTGTCGATCGTCCAGCAGATCGTTGACCAACACGGTGCGGAGCTCAGTCTGCACTCGAGCAGCCTGGGCGATACCGGCCTGGAAGTTCGGGTCTGTTTTAGCCGCGGATGATAGCGCGCGAGGTTAACCCTCGCTCTGGTACCCCTTAACAAAAAATAATTCCTGTTTGCAGCCAAACGGGTGAAATCATTTCCTTCAAAGGGCGTCTATTGATATATCGCACATTATGTCAAGCTTAGCTGACCGCAACCCGAGGCCCTCTCATGCCGTCATTACACTGGATTCACTCAATTCACATCCGCTCACTGACCGCAGGGGCAGCGCTGCTGCTCGCACTGAGCAGCCTCTATAGTTCTGTAGGTCAGGCCGCCGCCTTGTCAGCCACCCCGTCAGCCGCCTCTTCAGCCAATATGACCCAGGCATCTGCGGTATTTGCCGGGGGCTGTTTCTGGTGCACCGAATCTGACTTTGAAAAGGTCGAGGGGGTCACTGATGCAGTGTCCGGCTATGCCGGCGGTTTCCGGGATAACCCGAGCTACAAGCAGGTTTCAGCAGGCACCACCGGACATATCGAAGTCGTCAGGGTGGATTATGACCCGAGCCGGGTGAGCTATGAATACTTGCTGCAGGCGTTCTGGCGTCAGATCGACCCCACCGATAACCAGGGCCAGTTTGTTGATCGGGGGGACTCGTACCGTCCCGCCATCTTCTTCGATTCAGCCGAGCAAAAACAGCTCGCCGAACAGGGTCTCAAACAGCTAGCCGCTACCGGGCGTTACGATAAACCACTGGCGGTGGAGCTGATCGGACTAAAAAAATTCTGGCCCGCCGAAGAATATCACCAGGACTACTACAGCAAGAATCCGATCCGCTATCACCTCTACCGCTATAACTCCGGTCGAGACCAGTATCTGCAAGCCACTTGGGGCAACGATCTGCAGCTGCCCTCTATTACAACGTTCAACGCCAGTCATTCGGGCCTCATTAGCGACAGCATGCCAACTACCGCGACGTTCAACGCCAGTCCCTCGGGCTTGGTTAGTGACAGCACGCAAACGACTGCCAGGGCCACGGACAGTGCCAGCCAACCCAGAACCTACCGTAAACCCGAGGATGCGCTGTTAAAGCAGACCCTGACAGCACTGCAATACCGCGTTACCCAGCATGAAGACACCGAAGCGCCGTTTCAGAACGAATACTGGGATAACAAACAGGCGGGGATCTACGTCGATATCGTTAGCGGCGAGCCGCTGTTCTCTTCGACCCACAAGTACCGCTCCGGAACCGGTTGGCCGAGCTTTTATCAGCCGCTGGAAGCCGATTATATCGTCACCCAAACCGACTATAAACTGTTGTTCCCACGCAACGAGTTGCGCAGCAAACATGCCGATTCGCATCTGGGTCATCTGTTCAACGATGGTCCCAAACCGACCGGCCTGCGCTACTGTATCAACTCCGCGGCGTTGAAGTTTATTGCGGCCGAAAATCTCCAGCAAGCGGGTTACGGTCAGTACGCGGGGTTGTTTCAGTAGCCGCTCACGCAGAGTCCGCGCACCTGCATTCACATCCTCTCAAGCGGCTGTAATCAGCCCGCCACCCGCGTATGCTGGACAACACTGGGCTAAGGGTATAAAAACACTGGGATTGGTTTTTTCACCCTGTTTCAACGAGGCTGCCCGGACCTTAGCCATCTGCTTCGGAGTGTTGTTATGTACCGTTTTCCTAAGCTTAACTCAATCAAAAACCTGTCCCGTATCGCGGTACTCACCAGTGGCGGAGATGCGCCCGGGATGAATGCCGCCATCCGTGCGTTGGTCAGAGCAGGGAGCGAGGAGGGGATCGAGGTTTTCGGCATCTATCACGGCTTTAGTGGCTTGGTCGAAGGGGATATTCGACCGCTCAGCTCCGCCTCGGTGGCGAATATTCTGCACCGCGGGGGCACCTGCCTCAAGAGTGATCGCTGCGCCGAGTTTCACTATCCGGCAGTACGGATGAAAGCCGCTGAACGACTGCGGGAGATGGCGATAGAGGCGCTGGTGGTGATCGGTGGCGATGGTTCACTGACTGGGGCGCATCTGTTTCAACAGGAGACCGGTTTCGCGGTGATCGGCATCCCGGGCACCATCGACAACGATATGACCGGTACCGAAGACAGCATCGGTTTCGATACGGCGGTCAATACGGCGCTGGATGCGATCGACCGTATCCGGGATACGGCAAACTCCCACGACCGCCTGTTTCTGGTCGAAGTGATGGGGCGCAACTCCGGCTTTATCGCCGCCCAGGCAGGCATCGCAGGCGGTGCCGAGTTCATATTGATCCCCAACAGCCCGATCGCGTTCGAGACCATCTGTGACAGCCTTGATCAAAGCCGCCTTAACGGCCGTTTAAGCAGTATCATAGTGATTGCCGAAGGAGAGCCCGGACGTACCCAGCGACTCGCCTATAAACTTGAGGAACAGGGTTACGAGCCGCGAGTCTGCATCCTGGGGCACACTCAGCGCGGCGGCGCCCCCACCGGGCACGACCGGGTACTGGCGTCCTGCCTTGGGGCGATGGCAATCAGCCACCTGCAAGCGGGCATGTCCGACGTCATGCTGGCAGTGCAACGCAATGAGTTTACGGCCGTACCCCTGCAACAAGTTCTTCAGCCACGCTCATTCGAGGACCAGGCGATGCTCCAACTGGCCCGAAAGCTACGCGGCTAAAGACTTTTTTTTATCCCTGACAGTTGTTCAATCCAAGACTGTGTTTCAACTTTATAAGGAATCATGCATGCCCATCACCGTTAAGTTTGAACTAGAAAAAGAGGTCAAACACAGTGTTCGTTTCAAGGAGATCGTCGAACAGGGGCGCGCCCCTGTCATCGGTTCAATCTACGTGCAAAAGTGGTACGCCGGAGATGCCAAAACGCTCAGCATCACCCTCAACAAAACTGCAGACGAAAATCAAGTCTAAACTAGCGGTAACTCGAACACGCGGCACCCTGAGGAGAGCTAGTTATGCATATCCGTCGTTCCGAGATCCTGGGCATCAGTTTAACGATGGCACTTTTTCTCCACCCCCAACTGACTCATGCTGGCTGGGGAGATCTGCTCAAGTCGCTGGAGCAAAATGCACCCGAACTACTCAAAAACTCCAACGACACGGTGCCGACCAGCAGCAGTAATCTCGATACCGATACCCTGGTGCAAGGCCTCAAACAAGCGCTGGAAGTCGGCACCCAGCGGGCGGTTGCCAGCGCCTCCAAAACCGACGGCTACTTTGCCAATCCGGCTATCCGGATACCGCTCCCGGACGCGATCAATAGAGGCTCCGCACTGCTGCGTCAATTTGGCATGGGCAGCATGGTTGATGAGTTCGAATTGAGCATGAACCGTGCGGCCGAGCAGGCAGCCCCGCAGGCCAGCGCCTATTTTCTCGAGACCCTCAAACAGATGAGCATCGAGGACGCCCGTGAAATCTATCAGGGCGGCAACGATACGGCCACCCGCTATTTTCAAGAGCGTACCTCAGCCCAGCTCGAAGCCGTATTCAAACCCAGCATTAGCGAGGCGTTGGAACAGGTCGGCGCCACCCGCTACTACCAAGCGTTGGTTATAAAGGCCAGCCAATACCCGCTCGTGGGAGATATGGATCTGAATCTGGAAAACCATGTCACCAGCCAAGCGTTAGTAGGGCTGTTTCTGATGTTAGCGGAAGAGGAGAAAAAGATCCGCGCCGATCCGCTGGCGCGATCCACCGACCTGCTCAGGCAGGTGTTCGGGCACTAGCAAGACGACCTGGTATTGCTTGTGCTGCCAGAATGCTAGGCTCTGTTTGGAGTGGGTTTCAAGGCCTCGGTTTCGCTGCGTTCGAGCGTCTTGAGCATCAGCAACAGCACCGTACCCACGGCCATCATCGTGGCGGCCAGATAAAGACCATCACTATAGCTGCCGCTGCGTTCGGCTAGCAGACCGGTGATTGCCGGGGCGATAATCTGGGCGACCCCGTATGAGAGGGTCATCTTGCCCATCATTTTCGCAGGCCGGGTGGGATAATAACGTCCCGCCATGGTCAGCACTAAGCTGACGATACCAACCATGGTGCCGCCGAACAGGATCGCTCCGATCATCGACAGAGTGAAGTTAGGCTCGATCACCGGCAGCAGTATGCCGATAATCTGCAGTACGCTGGCGCAGATCAGGGCGTTCAGATTACCGAACCGGCGTGCGACCAGATCCCATAAAATAGCCGCAGGTGCTGCCGCCAGCCCAACCACCATAAAGGTCCAGGCGCCTTTACCCTCCAGGCCGGGCAGCTGGTCGACGATGGCGACAATAAAGGTAGCGCTAATCACATAACCAACCCCTGCGCAGAAATACGCGATCATAAACAACCGCATAAAGGCACGACTGGGGGGAGCATCCGCCATCGCCCCGCTGCTGCTAGGGACCGTTGTGGTGTCGGGTGACGGCAACCAAGCCCAAGCCGGAATCAGGATCAGCGCACCAATCAACGTCAGGATCAGCCACTGTGAGCTCCAATCTACGTAGCGGCTCATCAGTTCGACAGCGATGGCACACAAGGCGATGCCCAGACCCACGCCACTGAAATGGATCCCCAGTTCGCTGCGATGATTATGCCGAATCAGCCAGTTCAAGATCAGCCCTGAACCGAGCAGCATGCCCGCGGCGGTGCTCAGTCCAGCAAAAAACCGGAGCACGGACCAGAGCCAGAAATTGTCGGTCAGCCCCATGCCTGCGGTCGTGATGACCGCAACCACCAAGCCGATACGGTAGAGACGATCTTTAATCACCAGATCGCTGATCAATGCCGCGATCAGGGCACCACACAGGTAGCCCAGATAGTTAATCGCCGCCAGCCAGCCCCCCTCAGACACCCCCAAACCGGCCTGCTGCTGCATGATTGGCAACAGCGGGGTGTAGGCGAAACGGGCGATACCCATCATCAGTACCAAGCTGAGTACTCCGGCGCTCAGCACCTTGAATCGTTGAATTTGATCGTTCATAAATTCTCCCTTGAATCTCTATAGGAGAAGGTAAATACTATCCGTTATCTATTCAATAGAATATTAACGAACAAACAGTTCTGTTTTGGAGATACATAATGGAGTTACTGTCGCTACGCACCTTTCAGGCCGTTGTCGAGGAGGGCGGCGTCCTTTCTGCGTCGCGCAAACTCAATACCGTTCAGTCCAACGTCACCACGCGAATTAAACGGCTAGAGAAAGAACTGGGCGCTGAGCTGTTCTACCGCAAAGGCAGGGGGTTGGAGCTGGCGCCTTCCGGGCGGGTTTTGCTGGATTATTCGCGCCAGCTGCTGCAACTGGAATCCCGCGCGGGAGCCGCCGTGCGCCAGGTAGGCGAGCAGAGCGGCGAACTCCGGATCGGGACCATGGAGACCTTTGCGGCACTGCGTTTGCCGCCGGCGCTGAAAACGCTGCGCCAACTGCATGCGGGTTTAACCCTGCGGGTAGAAACGCATACCTCGGCAACACTGATCGAGCGGGTACTCAACCACAAGCTCGACTGTGCCTTTGTTGGCGGCGTGGTCGATCATCCAGAGCTACAGGCGCAGGAGTTACTACGGGAAGAGTTGGTGCTGGTGCGCTCAAAACAGCACACCGACAGCCAGCCGGCACTGATTCTATTCCGCGAGGGCTGCGCCTACCGCGCCAGAGCACTTACCTGGCAGCGTGAATGCGGGCATCAGCTAAACGAGGTGATGGAACTCGGCACCCTGGATGGCATTCTCGGCTGTGTCGCCGTGGGACTCGGCTGCACTCTGATACCGCGCTGGGTGATTGCCCATAGCCGATACCAACAGGATCTTTGCATTGAATCACTACCACCCCACTTGGCAATGATACCGACAGTATTGATTCAACATCGCAATGCTCTACCCCTCAAGGCAGTGGTGACACTGATCGATGCCGTATCCTCTCAGTCCGGCTTTGCATAAAACAATCTGCTCAGAAAACGCACACCCATCATCTGCTTTTAAATACATGCCCTTTAACCTCGCCGCTTAAGCCGTGGGCACCGTCGGCGGCGAAGGTGAGCTCGTGGGCGCTCATCGCAAAGCTACTGGCGACAGTGCCGCGGTGCTTGGGTTTTTCACTGTAAGGCAATCGGAATCACGATGAGCCCCTTGCTCGGGTAAATCCGGGTCATAGCAGCCCATATCGAAGCGCTGACCGGCGGCGTGGATGGCGTCCATGTCGATGCCGATCTCAGCCACCAAAAAAGCCCTGGTGGTGATATCAAAGCTGTCACTGATGCCGCCGATAGTGAGGGTAGCATTGGCTGCGGTGTTGTAGTCACTAGACGAGGTCAGACGCACCCTAACGGTCGCGTCATTATCCACCGTGCCATCAGCGCGGGTAAAGGCCCCGCCGTTTATGCTGTAAGCACCGCCGCTAATGCTAATGGCAGTGTCGATGTCGGTATTGATACCGCTGACGGTGATCGGGTTGGATTCTAATGGGGTGCTCAGCGCAACACCGGACTGATCGGCGAAGCTGAAGCGGTCTGGGGTCAGATACTGACTGTAGGTAGTAGAGACGAAACTGCCGCTGGTACCGCCAATCTGCACGTGGGCGGTGGTCGCGGCGGCGAAGCTGGCTGCGCTGATCAGGCGGACCCTCAGGGTATCGCCGTTATTCAACGTGCCGTTGGCACGGGTGTAGCTAGCGCCGTTTAGGCTGTACGCACCGCCCCAAATACTGATAGCCGTGGGGCTGGTAATACCGCGGATGGTGATCTCATTGGATTCAAACCCAGTGTTAAAGGCGACATCGGCCAGGCTGGCGAATCTGAACACATCGGGGGTGGTGTCGGGATTAGTGTCGGGATTAGTGCCGGGATTGGTGTCGGGATTAGTGTCGGGTATCCGGGGGGCTGCGTCGGAATCGCTCGCCTGGGTGATTTCGATATCGGTCGCCAGCACGGTTTCGATACCGCTGTTGACGAGATTGCCAGCGGCAGCATCGCTGCCGCCATCGCAGCCCACTAAAAAGCTGCTGAGTATGCAGACTGTGAGGAGTCTTTTTGAGGCGAGACTGGATAACGGCATCCTTGCGATCCTTCTGGTTAAGACAGAAGTAAGAATGCGTAAACTACTGAGGATGAGCACGCGGCTCAAACTAACAACTAAACATCCCTGCCACTGCGTGTGTTGCAATGCAGCGAACATATTAGCAACAGACGTTACACTGATCAATTATTGACTGATATTAACTCGAATACGCAGCCGAAGATTAGCAATTTAATGATTAGCATCAATAGGATGGTTGCGGATAGCGCGAAATTACAGTTAAAACGACACGGCGGATACGGTACTATCAAGTACCATACGCTATGGAACCTAACAACAAGCATCTTGCGCCGCTGGCCTTCAGAGAGGCCGTAGATCAAGGCATGATTACAGACAGACTTGCTGCCTGTCGAAACTCGTTAGCGCGGAGCTGCAGTCTCTTTGAAAGCCCCGACGGGGCTGCACGGATGTGCATTTAACAAAAAATGATGGAAGTTGGACACGTTGATGAATTTTCCCGGCAACCCCCGATTTAACCTTACCCAGCAGTTCGCGATTTTAAGCCTGTCCTGCATCGCGCTGATTGCCGTGGTCTCCGCCTACACCCTGTCCAATCTATTCACCGAAAAAATCTTGTTACGTGAAGCCACCATCAGCCAGGAGTTTATTGACAGCATTGTCACGTCCGAGCACACCTGGGAGCAGTTCATGGCCGAAGGTGCCAACTACGATCTGCGCGCCCTCGACAGTTTTTTTACCCATATCACCAACATGCCGGATATGGCGCGGGCCAACGTCTACAGTCAGCACCGCGTGGTCATCTGGTCGAGCAATGCTGAGCTGATCGGACAACGGTTTAGCGATAACCATGAACTTGATGAAGCCTTGGCCGGACAACTGGTATTCGAAACCGGTACCGTGGGTGATACCCAAAAGGAGGAACACAGGGGGCTGATCGGTAATCGTTCGGGAGTGCGGTTTATTGAAACTTATATCCCGATCTGGAACGCACCCGGGGATAAGGTGGTGGGGGCGGTCGAGATGTATAAATTGCCCATAGCCCTGCACGACTCCATCCTTGCAGGCCAGCGAATCATCTGGTTTAGTGCTCTGGGCGCCGGTCTGCTACTGTTCGCCGCTTTGTACTGGATTGTGGATCGCGCCAGGCGGATTATGGAGGCTCAGCACCAACAGCTAGTGGAGAGTCGCAGCCTCTCCATGATCGGTGAAACCGCCTCGGCGGTGGCTCATTCCATGCGTAACCCCTTGGCATCGATCCGTGCTTCCGCCGAATTGACCCTTACCGACGACCTTGCCGGCGCCCGTGAATCGGCAGAGGATATTATCCAGGAAGCCGACCGGCTGGATCGCTGGGCGCGGGAACTGCTGCAGTTTTCTGCCAGCCAGCAACAAGCGCTGGAACCCGTTGATCTGAATCAGCTGGTGCAGACGGTTACCGACGGCTACCGCTCGGTAATCGAAAAAGCCGGCATAGAGCTACAACTCGACCTGCATACCTCAGCGCTGATGATCCAGGCCAACGCGGCCCCTCTGTCCCAGGTGCTGGGCAATCTGATCATGAATGCCGTCGAGGCACTCAATGGCCAAGGTAAAGTAGCGATCCGTGTGAGCCGGGATGAGCGTGCTAAGCAAGCCAGGGTCGAGGTGACCGACAATGGACCAGGGCTGCCAGAGGAGGTTAAACAGAAGTTGTACCGCCCGTTCACCACCACCAAACCGACGGGGACCGGCTTGGGGATTGCGCTATCCAAGCGCCTGGTAGAGCACTACCAGGGCGAGATCGACATTTGCAGTCCGCTCGACGGCGGTGTCAGTGCCATTATCCAATTTCCTGTGCAGGGTTAAACCGATGGCTTACTCGGTTCTGATCATCGAAGATGAAGCTATTCTGGCCAAGAAAATCGGCAAATACCTGCGCCTGAACGGGATGCACACGGAGATCGTCGGCACCGGCCAGGCCGGCGTGGATGCGTTGGCGACCTTTCAGCCCGATGCCGTGCTGTTGGACTTCAATCTGCCGGGAGGGCTCAACGGTCTGCAAGTGTTGGCGCACATCCGGTGCTTTGATCCCCATGTGAAAGTGATCATGGTGACCGGGCACGGCAATGAGCGCCTGGCCGTTGATGCCATGAAAGCCGGGGCATTCGACTACCTCAGCAAACCGATGATGCTCAGCGAGCTAAAATTGCTGCTCGAGAAGGCCATGGAACAGCATCAGCGCGACAGTCAGCTCGACTATTTCAGCGCTAAGATCGCCGAAGCGGGGAGCCTGAATGCCCTGGTCGGCCAGAGTACGGCGATTACCCAAACCAAAGAGCATATCCGCCGTATTATCCTGGGTAGCCGGAGCCTGAAATCCGCCGCGCCTCCGGCGGTGCTGATCACCGGTGAAACCGGCACCGGTAAAGAGCTGGTGGCCCGCGCCCTGCATTTTGATGGCTGCCGCGCCCAACAGCCTTTCATCGAACTCAATGCCGCGACTATCCCGTCACAACTGGTTGAAGCCGAGCTGTTTGGTTACGAGCGCGGGGCTTTTACCGGTGCGGCCGGACGCAAGGCGGGACTGGTTGAAGCCGCAGACGGCGGCACGCTGTTTCTCGATGAGATCGGAGAGCTAGCCCTGCCGACTCAGGCCAAGCTGCTTAGACTGCTTGAAGACCAACGGGTGCGACGCCTCGGCAGCGTGCGAGACAAACAGGTGAGCCTGCAGATCGTGACCGCCACCAATCGTTCCCTGCGGGAGATGGTGCGCAACGGTACCTTTCGGGAAGACCTGTTCTTTCGCCTCAATACGCTGTGCATCGAACTCCCGCCCCTGCGCAACCGCAGCGGAGACGCGCCGCTATTGGCTGAGCATTTTCTGGCCGAACTGCAGAGAAAGTACGGTAAGTCTGGCATGATTCTCAGTGCTGACGCCAGTGCCGCGATCGACGCCTACACCTGGCCGGGTAACGTTAGGGAGCTGCGCAACACTCTGGAACAGGCCGTGATGTTGGCGACCGGTGCTAAGATCCTCGCCGAACAACTAAATATTCCGCGGTTCGAGTTCGCGCCGAGATCCGGATGGGCTCAGCCAGAAGGCTCCGATCACCCCGTCAGTCCAGGTCCAGTACAAACCGAAAGCAGTAGCCCCCCCGATTCGAATGCCTATTTATTTAAAAGCGATGATTCAGCGCTAAGCCGGACCCTGCCAGAACTGGAGCGACTGACCATCGAGAACGCCCTCAAGGCCGTCGATGGCAATGTATCCAAAGCCGCCCGCCAGCTCGGTATCAGCCGGGACCAACTGCGCTACCGATTGGAGAAATACCGCCTGGAGTAGAACCCCCTCTAATCCCCCAATTCCCCAATTCCCCAATTATTGGGGAGTATGCCCCAACATTAGGTTTTATGACCTTGCTTCCTTCCTGTCTGATTTATTAACCTCACGCCCACAAAAGCATCGATAAAATATTTTTATCCCTTAAAATCAGATGGTTAAGACATATTTTCAACAGCCTAAGAATTATGGCCCCATGCTTGCTCTTCAGTGACCTATACAAAAGCAATATAAAACCCAACGCTAACTGTTAAGCATTACCCGCCTCTGGAGGCCCCCGATGTCTATTCTGGTCGTTGATGACAACAAAATGCTGCTTTCCAAAATCGTCAAGAGTCTGGTTCGGGCTAACCATGAAGTACGCAGCGCAGGCTGCCTCAAAGAAGCCCGCACCTTATTGGCAGAAGGCCTGCCCAATGCCGTCTGCCTGGATCTGCAGCTAACCGACGGTAGCGGCTTCGAGCTGCTCGATGAATTGCACCGGGAACATCCCTCCCTGCCGGTCATCATCATCAGCGGCCACCACTCCGACGACAACCAACAGCTGGCCCTGTCCCTGGGTGCTGCAGGCTTTCTCGCCAAGCCATTTTCCCTGTCTAGCCTGCATCGGCTGCTGGAGTCGGTTCTTCCCAAGCGCCCTGCTGATACTGACACAGCGCTGAACAGCTCCGAATCGGCGTCCCCGCATCAGCACACCGAACCCGGCAGCGGACTGACCGCGCTGGCCCCGGAGCGCCTGACCCAAGCCAAGCGGGCTTTTTCTACCCGACGTGTGGACCTGCTGCAGGCCAAACAGCTGATCACCACCGACTATCAGCCTCAGGCCGGTGACCTGCTACTGGCCAAAATCGACCAGCTGAATCAACATAAGCGCCTGGAACTGCCCACTGGTCGCCGCGCCATCCTCTATCCAGGTGACGAGATTATTGTCGCCTATGGCCACCGCTACGCCCCGGACCAGTTCGAAGCCGAAGTGCCCGAGGACCTGTCACCCTGCAACCTGGTGGCCGCAGGAGGCATCGCATCGCGCTGCCTGTCGCGCAACGCCAAGATGCGCCTGGCAACCCGGATCACCCCCATCGGTGTGCTTGCACGCGGTTGCGGTCAGGCGCTGAATCTGAAAGATTTTGCCCTTGAGGAACAGTTATCTCCGGTTAATCGGCCGAGCGTCACAGCGGTGGTCGGCAGTTCCATGAATGCAGGTAAAACCACCACCGTCGCAGGCCTGGCGTTGGGTCTGGTGCAGCAGGGTTACCGGGTAGGTTCAGCCAAGGTGACAGGCACCGGCTCCGGTGGTGACATCTGGAGCATGCTCGATGCCGGATGCTGCACGGTACTGGACTTTACCGACTGCGGCAGGGCATCGACCTACAAGCTATCCGTTCACGACTGTGAACGGATCATGGAAACCCTGGTCGCCACCCTCGCCGCCCAGGGCATGGACACCATTCTTATCGAGATCGCCGACGGCGTACTGCAACAAGAAACCCGTAGCCTACTGCTATCACCGACCTTCAGCCGCCTGGTCGATCGGGTGGTGTTTGCCGCAGGCGATGCCATGGGTGCCCTGAGCGGCGTCAGCTGGTTGCACCAGCAGGACCTCAATGTGGTGGGGGTTTCCGGCGCATTTACGGCCGCCCCTCTGGCGGTACGCGAGGCGGAGCCACTGCTGGACGTGCCCGTCCTGACCCTGGAAACGCTGCACGCCGGGCACTGGTCTGATCAGCAACTCGACCGGCACGCACAATCGCCAGACGCCGACAGCAACGCTACGACACGGATCACGGGATGAGCCTGCCCACATTGCTTGACGGCGGCCGCCGGAGCCGCTTCATCTATCTGATCATCAACGGCGTATTGCAAGCAGCGATCATGGTCGCCAGTGCCCAACTGGTACGCTTGGGCTTTGATCGTTTTCTGATGGCAACCGGCCCGCTCGACCTGCTCCATTTTGGCCTGTTCGTGGGCGGCCTGCTCGGCTTGATTGCAGGGGGGGCAGGCTTGCGCTGGCGTAGTCATCTGGATGCCGAGCACTTGGGCCAGAGTTACGTCCACGCCGTGCGGATGCGTCTGTTCCGGCACCTGATGCGCCTCGGATCCGATGGTGTCCAGCGTGTCAGCCCGGGGGCCATGATGGTGCGCTTCGTCGGGGATCTTAGCGCCCTGCGCAACTGGGTCAGCCTGGGATTGGCGCGGCTGCTGGTCAGCGGTCTGGCCATCGCGCTGTCCCTTGGAACCCTGCTCTGGATCGAACCGGTCATTGCCATCGCCGTCGGCGTGGCCGCCAGCGTCTCCCTGTTGCTGGTCATGCGCCTGGGGCCAGAACTGCGACACCGTACACGCCGAGCCCGCCGTGAGCGGGGCCGTATGGCTTCGGTTATCAACGATCGATTATCTAAACTTGCGGTCATCGAATCCTTCGGTCAGGAAGCGCGCGAAGTGCGCCGCATCAAGAAGATCAGTCGGGCGCTGCGCGCGACGCTGGTGCATCGAGCCAGCGCCATCGGCCAGTTACGGGCGTTCTCCGAGATCAGTGCGGGGCTGGCTGGGGCCTGCGCGCTAGCCATAGGCGTGGTCCAGGTTTCTTTGGGGCAGACCACACCGGGATCGGTGGTGGCGGCCATGGCGGTAGCCAGCCTGCTGTCACCCCGCATCAACGAACTGGGCCGGGTTTTTGAATACTACAGCGGTGCGTCGGTCGCGCGGGAAAAAATGCTGGAACTGCTGACAATGCAAGCCGTAAGCCGCCGACGCACCACTGCGCTACCGGCGGGAACACCCGACTCGCTGCTGCAAAATGCATCGCTGCGCATCGAAAACCTGTCCAATGCGCTTTTTGACGATTTCAGCCTTAAGATTGAGCACGGTGCCCGGGTGGCGATCTCCGGCCCCAATGGCAGTGGTAAATCCAGTCTGATCCGACTGATCTGTGGCATCAGCGAACCTGATTCCGGCCAAACATATCTCGGCGAGCAGCGCTTGATGCTCATTCCCTGGGCAGAACTGCGCCGCCACTTCGCTCTGGTATCACCAGAGATACCGTTGCTGCGAGGCTCCCTGAGATTCAACCTGACCTACGGTGCGCCACGGGTTGATCCGATACGGCTGGCCGAGGTAATTCGAGAGTGCGGACTGGCGGATCTGGTTGGGCGCTTGGATGAGGGCTTGGACAGCCAGATTTCGGACCAGGGCTCGGGCCTATCAACCGGCGAGAAAGCCCGCATTACCTTGGCTCGGGCGCTGTTGGTGGAGCCCCGTGTGCTGATCCTGGATGAAGCCGAATCCAACCTGGATATCGCCGCCCGTCGCGCCCTGCTTGACGTGGTACGCAAATTCAACGGCACGGTGATCTTTGTCTCCCACGACGACTTCCTGCTAGCAGAGGCTGACCTGATATTGAAAATCGAGGGCCGCAAGGTTCGTATTTGCAATCCACTCCTGCCATCAAAGGTGCTGCGACCCGTTGTCGCAACCGTCAATCCCAGCAAACAGTTGCCCCGGTGTAACGCTCGGGGCTACGAAACTCAGACCGACGAAACTCAGACCGACGAAACTCTGACCAACGACGCTCTGACCAACGACGCTCTGACCTACGAGGCAAGGTGCGTTGCCAGTAGCGCAATGGCTGGCTCCTCTAGAACACACGGGGAGAGTGCCGATGAGCAGCATTGATCACATCAGCCCCAGCCCTCAATTTGCGGGGATGAGCGTTGCCGCCATACCGCCTCCAGCCGTAGTGGACAGGCCTCAGCACAAACGCCAGCAACTGAAGTGGATCGAGCCGGGGCGGATCACCCGGTGTCGGCTGCTATCCAATCGGGAGCAAGTGTATTACCTCTACGTGCCGCAAACCATCCGCCATCCAGGCACTCTTTTTGTCAGCGTGCACGGCATATCACGCAATGCCAAAGAGCACGCCCGCTACTTCGCGGCCTATGCCGAAAAGCAGGGGGTGGTGATGCTGGTCCCCCGTTTTGATCGGGGCCAGGATTACGGCCGCCATTACCAACGCCTGAAAGCAGACATATCCGGGACCAGCGCAGCTGACGTGCTTAACCAGATCATCCACGAAACCGATAGACGCCTAGCGATGCACACAGACCGGCTCTATCTATTTGGATTTTCCGGCGGTGGACAATTTGTTCATCGTTACCTGATGGCCTATCCGGAGCGGGTGGTACGGGCCGCCATCGGGGCCGCAGGTTGGTATACCTTTCCGGATCTGGCCGTGCGCTACCCCAGGGGCCTGAAACCTAACCCCAAATATCCGCATTCCCTCTGTTTTCCAGCGTGTTTGAGTATCCCGGTGCTGGTCGTTGTGGGTGAATCAGATCGGCAGCGCGACCCGGCATTGAACCGCTCTGCGCGTATTGACCGGCAACAGGGGCTGAACCGGGTTGAAAGGGCTCAGCGCTGGATCGCGGCCATGCAGAAGGCAGCCCAGGATTCAGGCATGGACAGGGTGCATCAACTGCAACTACTACCCGCCACCGGCCACGATTTCTACCAAGCCATGACCCAAGGTCAAGCGGGCGATGCCGTATGGACATTTCTGTTCAACGAAGGATTTTTTATAGAAGAGGACTAAAACAACCGCAGGTAGCGGCCACATTTGGGCGTTATGCGATCGCTGAGTCTGGCGTTGAAGAACCCGTTTAAAACGGTTATCACTAATCATACCCAGGCGGGCTGCGCAGAAAAATCGATCAATGCCCAGCTAGCGAGACGCTATTTCAGCGCATCCTGGAACTCTTCCCAGCTAATACCGGCTTTGGCCATCTGCGCCCGCAGCTCCTTCTGGTGCCGCTCTCCGACACTGCGCTGGATTCGCTGACTGCGCTCTTCAATGCACTCCTGCACCCAGTCACGGGCAGTCTCAAGCTGGCGGATGGTCAGGGTACGCGTCAGCGCGCGAAGCTGGCTTAAATCTGTATCGTTTAGGGGGTACGGCATCAACGGGTAACTTACAAAAAATGATAATAACAATATGGGGGCGAATCGCGAGAATCAAACCCTCAGCGAGGTAATGTTTGCAGCTAATACAAGTAAGTTTAGCGGAAACCCATGGGGCCTGCACGGGTCGGTTAAAAGCTGCAGTGGTTGGCGCCAACGAGTAAGCTCCGATCGGCTATCGGTAGGATCCGGCTCAGCTGCCATAGTCGCTTAACGTCGGCTTACGGTTAATAAATATCACCTGAGAATAAAACGCTGGCGCGGCACTGTCCTGCTGAGTACCTTCCTGCGGAGCATTCGGATACAGTTCGATCCGGGTCAGCGAACCATAGTCCAGGCTCAATTGCTGGCCCACCACCACCGGCATCTTCAATAGCTGACACAGCAACGCACGAATCACCCCGCCATGACTGACACAGAGGATATGCGTGTCCGCTCCCGCACCGCAGCACGCCGCTAGCCATCGCTGCACCTGGACCGCCACCCGTTGCTGCAGACTCTGAATCGACTCCCCGCCGGGGGGGGGAAAGGCTTCAGGATCCTCCCAGAAAGCCTGCACCTGCGCCGACTGCTGCTGCCAGATCTGTTCCAGCGACTGCCCGTCCCAGCTGCCAAAATCGATCTCTTGCAGCCGCACCTCCAGCTGCAACGGTAGCCCTAATCGCTCAGCCAGCAGCTGAGCAGGCAGCCGACAACGCTGCAGCGGGGAACTGTAGACGCGTTGCCAGCGCAGATCCTGTCCCGCAGCCAAGGCCGCGTGCATCTGTGCCCAGCCCAGTTGTGACAAAGACGAATCGGTCCGTCCCCGATAGATCTGAGCGTCGTTACAGGCACCGTGGCGAAGCAGATCAATGACCAGGCGCTCAGACATTATGCACCCTGGTCACTATGTCCGTGGACACTCGGTCCGTAGATACTATGTCTGCGGAGACTCGATCCGTGGGCACTATGTCCGTGGATACTATGTCCATGGATACTATGTCTGTGGAAACTAGATCCGTGGGCACTATGTCTATGGAGACTAGATCCGTGGAGACTATGTCTGTGGAAACTAGATCCGTGGGCACTATGTCTATGGAGACTAGATCCGTGGAGACTATGTCTGTGCACATTAGGCCCCCTGGTCAGACACTGCCGCGTCGGCAAAGGTCGACATCTCCGCCTGCAAGGCGCAGGCGGAGCGAAGCAGGGGAACCGCTACGGCGGCCCCACTGCCCTCGCCCAGGCGCATCCCCAGATCCAATACGGTTTCGGCCTCCAGGGCCTGCTGTATCGCCCTGTGTCCGGGTTCCGCCGAATTATGCGAAAACAGTAACCAAGGGCGCACACCCGGGTTGATCCGACAAGCGATCAGCGCGGCGGCGGTGGTAATAAACCCATCCACTAACACCGGAATACCCCGCTGGGCGCAACGAATAAAGGCACCTACCAGGGCGGCAATCTCAAACCCGCCCAGACAGCGCAGCACGGCGGCAGGATCCTTCAACGCCTGCCGATGCAGCTCAAGCGCCCGCTCGATCACCTCAACTTTATGCTGCACGCCGCTGGCATCGACTCCCGTACCCGGCCCTGTCAGTTCGATCACCGGCCGCTCCAGTAGGACGGCCGCCAACGCTGTCGCAGAGGTGGTGTTGGCAATCCCCATTTCGCCGCCGATAAACAGCTGCGCGGCCTGCTGCTGTGCGCGCTCAGCGGCCTCAAATCCTGCGGCCAACGCCTGCGTCAGTTGGTCCTGGGTCATCGCTGCCGTGACACAGAAATTCGCAGTGGCGGGGCCGATTCGACGCTCGAGCACAGAAGGCAAAGGTTCAAGCTCAGCTACCGTACCGAGATTAACCACCTCGAAACTGGCACCGATTTGGCGTGCTAAAACACAGATCGCGGCACCTCCGCGCGAAAAGTTGCGCACCATCTCGGCCGTTACCGCTTGCGGAAAAGCCGATACCCCCTCATCGGCAACTCCGTGATCGGCGGCAAATACCGTGATAGAGACCCGCTCCAGTTCGGGCGTAAGTCGCCCCTGCAGGGCAGAAAACTGCACCGCTATTCGCTCCAGCTGACCCAGTGAGCCTTGCGGCTTGGTGAGCTGATCCTGATAGGCCAACGCCTGCTCACGCATCTCTAAATTAACGGGGCTAACAGCAGCGGTCGTCCACTCTGGTTTCATCGTCACTGGTTTTCAATCCTCGATTTTCAAAAAAGTCCCGGCGGGCTTTAACACATGGGGCAATCCCGCCACAGTTAACACCACCCGCTCGCAGCAGGCGGCAACACGCTGCTGCAACAGCCCCATCTCATCCTGAAACTGGCGACTCAAGGCCCCCATCGGCACAATGCCCATCCCGACTTCGTTGGAAACCAGGATAATCTGGCCGGGCAACGTCGGCAGCACCGTCAGCAATGCTTCGCGCTGACGCTGTAGCTCAGCGGGTTGCTCCAAACAGATTAAATTACTCAGCCACAGGGTCAGGCAGTCAACCAGCAGCAGGTTTAGGTGGCCCGCATGTTGCTGCAGTACCTGAGCTAGCGCAAGCGGTTCTTCGACCAGATGCCAATGTGACGGACGTCGATCACGGTGATGCTGAATCCGCTGCTGCATCTCCGCATCGCCTGCGGATGCGGTGGCGATATAGGTCACCTCGAGTCCTGACTGCAGCGCCAGTCGTTCAGCCAAGCGGCTCTTGCCGGAACGAGCACCTCCGAGGATCAATTGTTTCACGCTAGCTACCTGGAAAAATAAAACGCGGACTATAGCAATGCCGTCCACGCAGGCGCAAACGCAAACCTGATCGCATTATGCATCGATGCCTTTGTCTTCATACGAAAATTACAGTATCGTCGAGGCTAAAGGTTATTAAATTATTGGGGAGTGATTTTCGTGGATTCAGCCGTTCAATCCATCTGGCTCGTTGGAGCTGTAACACTTATCATCGGCATCGTGCTGGGATTACTCATTGCCCGCAGCAGCACCAATGCCCGCAGCAAAGAGGCCCTGATCGAAGAGCTCAATGATGCCCGGCGGGAGTTTGAAAATTATAAGATTGATGTCAGTAGCCATTTTGCCAAAACCGCTGATCTAGTCAATAACCTGACCAGCAGTTACCGCGACGTTCACCAACACCTGTCCAGCAGCGCGAGCCAATTGTGTAGCGATGAGCCGTTGCTAATCAGCCTTGAGCGCCCCGCAGAAGCGGAGACTGCGGATACTGATAGTGCCGCTGTTGGGGCGACCGAACCGCCACGCGATTACGCCCCCAAGCAGGACCCTAAAGCGGAGGGAACCCTGTCAGAACAGTTCGGACTGCAACGGGACGATCCCCTTCATGACCCCTCGTTAACCGCGGATCACACTCCCGGCTCACGCTAAACGCTATGCCAGCCTTCGCCGACGGCCTTTACACCAGATGAAGGCTGGCAGTCAACGCCCCGAGATCCCAGGCCGGCTGCCCGGCCGATCAAACCGGGTTATCCAACTCGATATAACAGTGCTCAATATCCAGCTCATCGGCCAGTCGTTCACCCAGCGCCTGCACCCCGAAGCGTTCGGTCGCATGATGACCCGCAGCAAAGTAATGCACCCCGCTTTCACGCGCAGCATAAACCGTTGGCTCTGAAATCTCTCCGCTGATAAACGCATCAAGACCGCGGCTAATAGCATGGTCTATATAGCCCTGGGCCGCACCGGTACACCAGCCAACGGTGCGAATCAGATCCCCTGTGCCCGCTATATGCTGCGGTTGTCGCCCCAACGCCCGCTCAATCAGCGCTGCAAATTCGGCAGCAGCAAGAGGCGGACTCAAGCGCCCCCAGAGCCCAACCGGGTTGCGGCTGTCGCGCTCAAGAGGACCTTCGACCTGTAGCCCTAACCGCTTTGCCAACTGCACATTATTACCGAGCTGGGGATGAATATCGAGCGGCAGATGATAGGCGATCAGACTGATATCGTGACTGAGCAGCGTCTGTAAGCGACGTTTTTTCATGCCCCGCACGCACGCATCCTCACCCCGCCAAAAATAGCCATGATGCACCAGTATCGCATCGGCTTCAGCCAGCACAGCGGCATCGAGCAATGCCTGACTGGCGGTCACCCCGGTGACAATTCGTCGCACCTCAGCACGACCTTCAACCTGTAGCCCGTTGGGGCAATAGTCACTGATCTTCCCGGGTTGCAGCCACTGGTCAAGTGTTTCAATTAATTGAGTTAAGCCTACGGCCACGGTCATATCCTCGAATTCAAATACCAATCAAAAGACGCTGTCCGTATAATGGCCACTTATTCAGAATCGAGATCGCCATGAGTAAACTGACCTCTTTCCTGCTGTGGCCGATATTAGCGGGCATCTTGGTAGCGTTGCTGATGCTAACCTTTTTCCCACAGGGTATCAGCACCGGCCAGGCTCCGGTAGAGATCCATCAGGTTTCCCCAGCGCAAGCCATGACGCCAGCCCAGGGTTCTGGTCCGGTCTCCTATGCCGATGCAGTGAGTAAAGCCGCATCCGCGGTGGTCAACATCTACACCCGCACCCGTGTCGAAGGCCCTTCCCAATCCGAGGATAGGAACAGTCGCGATTTCTATGACGATAAGCAGGATGCCGCACGCAAAAAATATCTCTCCAGCCTCGGCTCCGGAGTTATTATCAGCCCGCAAGGCTACATCGTCACTAACAATCATGTGGTTGCCCAGGCCGATAGCATCCTAGTTGCGTTGCGCGATGGTCGCGAGGCCGAAGCCCGCGTCATCGGCACGGACCCGGAAACGGATCTGGCCATACTCAAGGTAGAACTGGGCAATCTGGCGCCGATCAACCTGATCTCGTCAGAGTCGATTCGCATTGGAGACGTGGTGCTGGCCATCGGCAACCCCTATGGCGTCGGTCAAACCGTCACCATGGGGATTATCAGTGCGACCGGTCGCAACCAGCTCGGCATCAACACCTACGAGAACTTCATCCAGACCGATGCCGCCATCAATCCCGGGAACTCCGGTGGCGCGCTGATCAACGCCCAGGGCTATATGATTGGTATTAACACGGCGATCTTCTCCCGCTCGGGCGGTTCCCAGGGGATCGGCTTCGCGATCCCCTCCGATCTGGTCACTAGTGTGTTACAAGGCATTATCGAACAGGGCCGTATCGTCCGTGGCTGGCTGGGCATTGAGATCCAGGTGATGACCCCGGCACTGGCGGAATCGTTCGGCATTAATGATGAAAAAGGACTGATCATTGCGGGAATATTTCGCGACAGTCCGGCGCATCAAGCCGGCCTTCAACCCGGTGACATCCTGCTCAAGATCGATGCAAGATTAATCCAGAGCGGCCATGGTGCGATGAACCAGATTGCCGCCGCCAAGCCTGGCACGGTGATTACGATGGGACTGCTGCGCGATAACGAACCACTGAGCCTGGATGTAACGATCGGCCACCGCCCACCGACACGGCCCAACTAAGCGAGAAGGGGCGGCTGGATCCGCGTTAAGCCAACAGCGGCTGTAACACATCGAGGAGCAGGGCATTCTCTGGCGGGGTACTGATATTAACCCGCAGACAACCCGCCAACGACGGATGCGCGCCATCGAGCTTTTTCACCAGCACTCCCGCTTGTTTTAGCCCCTCGTGAACCTCGATGACCGGCTTCTCGATGATCCGCACCAGCAGGAAATTAGCCTCACTGGGCCAGACCTGCAGCCCGGGGAGCGCTTGTAACGCAAGTAACAGCTCGGCACGATCGGCACGCAGCCGCTGGGTCTGCTGCTGCAACAGCTCGAAGTTGTCCAACGCAAACACCGCACTAGCCTGAGTCAACACGTTGATATTGTAGGGCAGACGCAGCTTTTCCAGCTCCGCCAACCATTCCGGACGCCCTACCAGCAGACCCAGGCGTAATCCGGCCAGTCCGACCTTGGACAGGGTGCGCATGATCAACACGTTGTCGTAGTCATTGAGCAGATGCAACGAGTCGGTGTCGGTAAACGCCGTGTAAGCCTCGTCGACCACCACCAGACCGGTGCTGGCTTCGGCGATGCGACGAATTTTCTCGACACTGAACAGATTGCCGGTCGGGTTGTTGGGTTGCGACAGGAAGATCAGCGCCGGCTGCCGAGCATCGATCACCGCCAGCATCGCCGCCAGGTCCAGATCAAAGCGACTATCCAGCGGCACTCCAACATAATCGATACGGCAGAATGTGGCGATCATCCGGTACATCACAAAGCTGGGCTCGGGTGCCAGCACGCAACTTCCCTCACCGGCAATCGCCATCGCCAGAATCTGGATGATCTCGTCCGAACCATTACCCAGCAGCAGTTCAAACTCCGCATCGATCCCCATCACCCGGCGCAAGCCATCCTTGACCGCCTGTGCCTGCGGCTCCGGATAACGATTGATCTCAACCTGAGCGAGCTTATCCAGCCATGCCTGTTTGACGGCATCGGGCCAGGAATAGGGGTTTTCCATCGCATCCAGTTTGACCATTCCGGTCGCTGGCGGCACGTTATAGGCACTCAGCGCACGAATTTCGGGGCGAATCAGTCGCTCGACGCGATGCTGCACGGTTTGTTTAGTCATAGAATTTGCGGTCGATGATAGAGGGACGAAGTTATCGGTTATTGGCCGGAGTTAGCGCAGCCATTAGCCGATCCGAAAATACGTTTAACGTCAGTCTTTGATCCGATATTCGGCCGAGCGCGCATGAGCAGTCAGCCCCTCACCCCGCGCCAAGACCGAGGCGGTTTTACCCAGCGCACTGGCGCCAGCGGCGGAGAAGCCGATCAAGGATGAACGTTTCTGAAAATCATATACCCCCAGCGGTGACGAAAAACGCGCCGTCCCGGACGTCGGCAACACGTGATTAGGTCCCGCACAGTAATCGCCTAACGCTTCGGCGGTATAGCGGCCCATAAAGATCGCGCCCGCGTGACGAATTCCGGGCAGCAACGCCTCAGGATCTTCAACTGAAAGCTCCAGGTGTTCGGGGGCGATGCGGTTAATCAGCTCGACCGCCTGCTCCAGGTCAGTCACTTCGATCAGTGCCGCCCGCCCCTGCAGCGACTGACGGATAATCTGCTGCCGCTCCATCGTGGGCAGCAACCGCTCGATGCTCTGCTGTACCTGGTCCAGGTAAGCGGCATCAGGGCTAATCAGAATCGACTGGGCGTCTTCATCATGCTCGGCCTGGGAGAACAGATCCATCGCCACCCAGTCGGGATCGGTATGGCCATCGCAGACCACCAGAATTTCGGAGGGGCCGGCGATCATATCGATCCCGACCCGACCAAAGACCGCCCGCTTGGCGGTCGCCACATAGATATTTCCCGGCCCCACAATTTTGTCGACCCGAGGTACGGTGGCGGTGCCGTACGCCAGCGCCGCGATCGCCTGGGCACCGCCAATCGTAAACACCCGATCGACTCCGGCCAGTGCGGCGGCGGCCATCACCAGCTCATTAACCACCCCGTCAGGGGTCGGTACCACCATGATAATCTCTTTAACCCCGGCCACCTTGGCTGGAATCGCATTCATCAGCACCGACGAGGGGTAAGAGGCTTTGCCGCCGGGTACGTAGATACCCACCCGGTCCATCGGCGTCACTTGCTGCCCCAGCAGGGTGCCGTCGGCTTCGGTGTACTGCCAGGATTGCTGCACCTGGTGCTGGTGATAGTCGCGCACCCGCTTGGCGGCGACCTCGAGCGCCCGGCGTTGCTCAGTGCCGAGGTTAGCGAGCGCCTGTTGCAACTGCTCGGCGTCCAGCTCCAGCTCGGCCATGCTGCTGACCCGGAGCCGATCAAAGCTGTTGCTGTATTCGACCAGCGCACTATCGCCTTCGCTGCGTACCCGCCCCAGTATCTCATCCACGGTCCGATTAACCGTCAGATTGGAGACCGAATCCCAGGCCAGCAACTGCTGCAGCTGAGCATCGAAATCAGCGTGGCAGCGGTTCAACCGTGTCAGCTTCAGAGAACTCATGAAATAACCTCAGTAGCTGCAGTTTTAGCCCGCTCTACCGCCTCACTAAGACTGTCAATAATCGGCTGGATCTGGGCATGTTTCATCTTCATCGCCGCCTTGCTAACCACCAGCCGGGTACTGATCGGCGCGATCATATCCAGTGGCTGCATGCCGTTTGCGATCAGGGTATTGCCGGTATCCACGATATCCACGATATAATCCGCCAGCCCCATAATCGGGGCGAGTTCCATCGCACCGTAAAGCTTGATGATATCAACCTGCTGCCCCTGGCTGGCAAAGTAACGCTTGGTGATATTGACAAATTTACTCGCCACCTTGATCCGTCCTTGCACCGGCTTGGGGTCAACCAGCCCCGCAGTCATCAGCCGACAGCGGGCAATATTCAGATCCAGCGGCTCGTACATATCCCGGGCACCGTGCTCAAGCAACACATCTTTTCCCGATACGCCCATATCGGCAGCGCCGTATTCCACGTAGGTCGGTACATCGGTCGCCCGAATCACCAGCAACTTGATGTGGTGGTGATTGGTATCAAAGATCAGCTTACGGCTAGAGAAAATATCCTCGGCAGGCACAATTCCGGCCTGCTCCAGTAGCGGCAGCGTTTCTTTCAGAATTCGCCCTTTCGACAGGGCGATGGTGATGGACTGGCTGGCGGTAGTCTGAGTCATGGTCATGGTCATGGTCATGGTTAGGGTTATAGCACGCTAGTATCGTTTACCCGATGAAAGCGCGTCAGGAAGCGACTCGACGCACCTGAGCGCCTAATAACCGCATCTTCTCTTCAATACATTCGTAGCCGCGATCCAGGTGGTAGATCCGGTCGATCTGGGTATCGCCTTTGGCGACCAACGCCGCAATAATCAAGCTGGCCGAGGCGCGCAGATCGGTCGCCATCACAGGCGCGGCCTTGAGCTGTTCGACCCCTTCGATGATCACGGTATTACCGTCGATGGTGCACTGGGCACCCATCCGCACCATCTCCTGAATATGCATAAAGCGGTTTTCAAAGATAGTTTCCCGGATAATACCGACCCCTTCAGCGACCGCGTTCATCGCCGCAAACTGCGCCTGCATATCGGTCGGGAATGCGGGGTAGGGGGCTGTGGTGATATTCACCGCCTTAGGGCGCTTACCCTGCATATCCAAACTGATCCAGTCGGCGCCGGTTTCAATCTTGGCTCCGACCTCTTCCAGCTTCAGCAACACCGCTTCGAGAATATCGGGGCGGGTGTTGTTCAATTTTATCCGCCCCCGGGTGGCCGCGGCAGCGACCAGATAGGTACCCGTTTCAATCCGGTCCGGCATGACCGAATAGGTGCAGCCACCGAGCCTTTCCACACCCGTAATGGTGATCGTATCGGTGCCGTGGCCACTGATATTGGCCCCCATGGCGATCAGACACTCAGCCAGATCGACCACTTCGGGCTCTTTGGCCGCATTCTCGAGAATGGTGGTACCCTCAGCCAGGGTCGCTGCCATCAATATATTTTCGGTGCCGGTGACGGTGACTATATCGAAGAGGATATGCGCGCCCTTCAGCCGACCGTCGGTTTCGGCACGAATATAGCCGTCCTCAACGCTGATAGCAGCACCCATCGCTTCCAGACCGCGAATATGCAGATCGACCGGTCGGCTACCGATGGCACAACCGCCCGGCAGCGACACTTCAGCCTTGCCGAACCGCGCCAGCATCGGCCCCAGCACCAGGATTGAAGCACGCATGGTCTTAACCAGATCATAAGGGGCGATCAGGGTATTAACCGTGCGCGAATCGATCTCGACGTTGAGTTTCTCATCCGCGGTCACCACGACCCCCATCCGCCCAAGCAGAGCGATCATGGTGTTGACATCATGCAAGTGCGGCAAATTACGCACCGCTACCAGGGCATCAGCCAACAGCGTCGAAGCCAAAATCGGTAACGCGGAATTCTTGGCCCCGGAGATCCACACCTCACCATCAATGCAACAGTCGCCGGATATATTCAGTTTGTCCATACTAGATTCCAGAACACCACCACCCTGGCACAACCAGGGTCGGGTCAAAAAAATAAGCTAATCAGCCTTGCAGGGCCTGCCACTGCTCGGGGGTATAGGCTTTTATGGTCACGGCGTGAATCGTCCCATTGGCAATCTGCTCATTCAGACAACCGTAGACCAGCTGATGCCTTTTAACCGCTGACAAACCCGCAAACACCTCGCCCACCACGGCGACCTGAAAAGAACAACCCTCGCCCGAGGGTATCGCCTCACAGCCTTCCAGTTGCTGCTCTATCAGTTGCTTTACTTCAACCGTCTGCATAAAGACTCCAGCTTGATGTACAAAAAAACGAAGCGGTCAATAGTATAGAAAATTAACCGAAAAGGCGAAGCCTAGAGCAGGCTTCCAGCCCCAACCCGGGCAATGACCAGCCTCCCGGAAAACGAGCAACAGAGCAGCGCTTAGCCTGTGACCTCGGGGGCCACGACCAGGGACTGCAGGTCGCTCAGCGCAGCAATCGCATGTAGCACGGAGGGCAACGCACAAAACTCGACCTCGATCCCGCACTGCAGTGCCTTGCGACGCCAGCTTAACAGCAGCGACAGCGCCACGGTATTGACCGAACTGACCCCGGAAAAATCAAACCGGCAGCGACCATCAGACTGCGCAATCGCGTCACAACCTGCGTCGTTTAAACTGACCACGGTATCGAAATGAATATCCCCCGAGACCTGCCAGACTCCGCCCTGCTGCTCAACCAGCTGCGCCACCGCGGTCACTCGCTGACCTTGTTAAACAAGAACTTCCCGATCAGTTCCTCAAGCACCAGCGAGGACTGGGTATCGTCGATAGTATCCCCGTCACCGAGCATATCCGGATCGGCTCCGACCGTTACCCCGATATACTTTTCTCCCAACAGGCCCGCGGTAAGAATCGCGGCGGAACTGTCGTAACTGAGATAATCTACGTCATTATTGATCTTCATCTCGACCCGGGCCTTAAGCAGCTCTTTGTCGATGCTGATTGCGGCGACTTCACCAATCACCACGCCCGACATCGACACCTTAGAGCGTGCAGTCAACCCGCCTGCGTTTTCAAACAGGGCATAAATAGTGTAATTCTGTTTAGAGCCAGACAGACTCAAACCACTGACATTCACAACCAGAACAGCCAGCGCCACCAGCCCGGCCAGCATAAAGACTCCTACGCCCAGCTCCAGGGTTCGCATCCGCATGATTATAGATCTCCAAACATAAGTGCCGTCAGCAGGAAGTCGAGCCCCAGTACTGCCAACGAAGAATATACGACTGTTTTGGTGGTCGCCTTGCTAATCCCCTCAGAAGTAGGGATGCAATCATAACCCTGAAAAACAGCAATCCAAGTCACCACAAAACCAAACACTACCGCCTTGATGATGCCGTTCAGGACATCTTCACCAAACTCCACTGATGCCTGCATATTGGACCAGAACGAGCCTTCAAAGACACCCAGCCACTCGACACCCACCAGCATCCCGCCCCAGACCCCGACCACACTGAAGATCATCGACAGCACCGGCAGCGAGATAAATCCGGCCCAAAACCTGGGTGCCACGATTCGCCGTAACGGATCGACGCCGATCATCTCCATCCCCGCCAACTGCTCGGTGGCCTTCATCAGACCTATCTCGGCGGTCAACGCCGAACCCGCTCGACCGGCAAACAGCAGCGCGGTCACCACCGGTGATAGCTCACGCACCAAGCTGAGCGCAACCATCTGCCCGACCGCCTGTTCCGAGCCGTAATCGACCAGAATCGTGTACCCCTGCAGGCTGATCACCATGCCGATAAACAACCCCGACACCATAATAATGAGCATCGACTGGACGCCGACCGAATACAGCTGCCGAACCAACAGCGGAAAACCGGTCCGCGGCACCGGCAGCGCAACGATCGAGTAATATAGAAAGACGCCTGAGCGCCCCAGCGCCATCAGACTGCCCAGCGCACTGCGCCCCAGCGCGGCTACCATCTCAATCATCGGCTCGACTCCCCGGACATCAAGCTCTGCAAGTAGTTTGTCGCGGGATAATGAAAGGGCACCGGACCATCAGGCAACCCCTGCATAAACTGCTTCACCTGAGGCAACTCCTCCCCCAGCAGCTGCTCGGGCGTGCCGTGGGCCAACACCTGCGCGTCCGCAACCAGATAAATGTAATCGGCAATACTGAGGGTTTCCTGGATATCATGAGAGACCACGATTGCGGTGTGCCCTAAAGAGGCATTGAGCGATCGAATCAGCTTCACCAACACCCCCATCGCAATCGGATCCTGCCCCGTAAAGGGCTCATCGTACATCATCAGATCAGGATCCAGCGCAATCGCCCGCGCCAGCGCGACGCGCCGTGCCATACCCCCAGAAAGCTCACTGGGCATCAGTTTCTCTGCCCCGCGAAGACCCACCGACTGAAGCTTTATCAGCACCAGATCGCGGACCATCTGCTCCGGCAAACGGGTGTGCACCCGCAACGGAAAGGCGACGTTATCGAACACGCTCATGTCGGTAAAGAGCGCCCCGCTCTGAAACAGCATCCCCATCCGCTCACGCAGATTGAACAGCTCAGCACGCCCGAGCTGGGGTACATTTTGACCATCGATAACGACACTCCCGGCATCGGGGCGCAGTTGCCCACCGATCAGCTTCAACAGCGTGGTCTTACCGGTACCGCTTGGCCCCATGATGGCCGTCACCTTGCCCCGTGGAATCTGCATCGACAGATCACGGAATATATAGCGGTCATTGCGGCTGAAGGTCAGCCCCTCAATGCGAATAAAGATATCGTCGAATGAATTCATGGTATGAAATAGTATGCTAAGAAGCCCGGCGGTGGACATGAGGGGCGCTACTATAGCATCTGTATCCATGTGAATGTAGACTGCCCGAAATCCAAACCTGTAAATTCCCACACGAAACACTAAATACGTTTTAAAACAGCGTATACAGCAGGCTTTAGCCATCTGCGCAACACCCGCAGAAATCAATTTCTTCCCCTTTTGGAGTTCTCGATGCTTGAGATGCTACCCGCTATTAGCGCCATTGCAGCTGGATTTTTAATCCTGATGTGGAGCGCCGACCGCTTCGTTATGGGTGCCGCAGCCACCGCCAAAAATTTCGGCATGTCACCGATGCTTATCGGCCTGACGATCGTATCTATCGGTACCTCTGCTCCAGAGATGCTGGTATCCGGCATTGCCGCCTATACCGGCGTGGGTGGACTGGCGATAGGTAACGCACTGGGCTCCAACATTGCCAATGTCGGCCTGGTACTCGGCATCACCGCCCTGATCGCCCCCCTGCCGGTCAAAACCGGGCTAATGCGTAAAGAGCTACCGTTACTCTTAGCTGTGACCCTGATTGCAGGTCTAGTGCTGATCGACGGTGAACTCAACCGACTCGACGGCAGCATCCTGCTTATTGGACTCGTCGTCACCCTGATCCTGTTCGCTCGCTTCCAGCGCTATGCCGACCCCGAAGAAGTGGCACACGAAGAGGAGGAGCTGCCTGACCTGCCCCAGGCCCGCGCGTTCTTCTGGCTCATCATCGGCTTGCTGTTATTAGCAGGGAGCTCCCGCCTGCTGGTCTGGGGCGCAGTAGATATCGCCACCGCACTGGGGGTCAGCGATCTGATCATCGGCCTCACTATCGTCGCTATCGGTACCAGTCTGCCCGAACTGGCCGCGTCCATAACCAGTGCCCTCAAAGGCCACCACGACATCGCCATCGGCAACATAGTCGGCTCCAACATCTTTAATTTATTGGCCGTCATGTCGCTACCAGGACTGATCCGACCCTTCACTTTTGACAGCAGCGTGTTATGGCGCGATTACGCCACCATGCTTGGATTCACTCTGGCGCTGCTGGCATTCGCCTATCTGATGGGGCGCGGAAAGATCGGCCGTTTACAAGGAAGCATGCTGCTGACGGGCTATTCCGGCTATATGGGATTACTATATTATGTGGCCTCTGCCTAACCGTCTAAGCACCACAACCTGAACACAACCCATGCAACACCAGACCCGATGGACCTTATGACCTCTGCTGACTCGTTTATTCAATCCGCCCGCCGTACCATCGCCATCGAGGCAGCAGCGGTCGCGGCCCTCGAGCAACAACTCGACCACAGTTTCAGCCGCGCCTGCGAACTTGCACTGGGCTGCCAGGGGCGCGTCATCGTGACCGGCATGGGCAAATCGGGGCATATCAGCAAAAAGATCGCAGCAACCCTGGCCAGTACTGGCACCCCCTCTTTTTATGTCCACCCTGGCGAAGCCAGTCATGGTGACATGGGGATGTTCACCGCCCAAGACATAGTGATTGCACTGTCAAACTCCGGCTGCACCGTCGAAGTAGTGACCCTGCTGCCACTGATCCAACGCCTGGGCATCCCGCTCATCAGCATCACCGGAAACCCGCACTCCGTCCTCTCCCTAGCTGCTGACGCTAATCTCGATGTCAGCATCAAGAGCGAGGCCTGCCCCCTGGGACTTGCTCCGACCGCCAGTACCACAGCAGCACTGGTGATCGGCGATGCGCTGGCGATCGCACTGCTCGAAGCCCGCGGCTTCAGCTCTGAAGATTTTGCGTTCTCCCATCCGGGCGGAGCCCTGGGACGCAAATTGCTACTCAAGGTCAAGGACCTGATGCACAGTGGTGAACGCCTGCCATTGGTCAAGCAGAGCACCAGCCTGAGCGACACCCTGGTTGAAATCAGCCACAAAGGCTTAGGCATGTGCGCCGTGGTAGACGACACCGGGCAACTGGTCGGCGTGTTCACCGACGGCGATCTGCGCCGCACCCTTGATCTGCAGCTAGACATAAAACGCACACCGATCCTCCAGGTGATGACACGCAACGCCCAAACCAGCACCCCCGAAAGCCTGGCTGCCGCGGCGCTACACCTGATGGAAGAGCGCAAGATCAACGGCCTGATCGTTGTCGATCAACAGCATCGACCGATCGGCGCGCTCAATATGCACGACCTATTACGTGCCGGCGTTCTATAATGGATTGGGGTTTCGCGCAGGCCAAAGAGATCAAGCTGCTGACTCTGGACATCGATGAAGTCCTCACCGGCGGCCGACTGTACTACAGTGCAGATGGAGAGCTGTGCGAACTGATCATGACCAGCCCGGACAGCTTCGACCAGGCATTGACACCTTACCTAGAGCGACCCGACTTGCCGACGCCCCTTTCACGGTCACAACACTTACCCCAACTCGAACGGCTGCAGCCGCGGTGAATTCCAAGCGCCTCAAGCTATTCCTATCCCTGACCGCCAGCGTGTTGATCCTGCTGGCCTGGGGCTTTATGGAGCCGGAGCGCATCCCTGCACCCCCTCAGCCGGAACATATCGGCGAAGCCGACACCTATGTCACCGGCGTGAACATCCAACAATACGACCTCAGCGGTCGGCTGACCCACTCGATCAAAGGGCTGCGCATTCGCCACCTACCCAGCACCGACCACACCTTGATCGACGAGCCGGTCGTGACCCTGTACCGCGAAAACAAGGCACCGATCAGGGCCCAAGCGTTGCTCGGCGACCTAGAGCCCAACCATGATGTCTTCTGGTTACGTGGCGAGGTCGTCCTGTACAACCAGATTGACCAGCGCTATCGATTTGAAACCCCCTACCTCAAAATCATTCCTGCACAACAGCAGGCCGAAACCGATGCCGAGGTGGCGCTATACCAACCCATCGGTAACACCCATGCCACCGGCATGACGGCAAACTTCGCCAACGATAAACTTCAACTGCACCACGCTGTCCGAGGCCGCTATGAACCCAATTAACCGCTACCTGATACTCGTAGGTTCGATGCTATTCGCCACCCTGACCTGGGCGTTACCACAGGACAAGCAACAAGCCATCGCAATCTCCGCTGATCGGGCTGAAATCAACGAGAGTAACGGTACCGCTATCTATTCCGGCAACGTCAAACTGAGCCAAGGATCACTCCAGCTCGACGCTGACCAACTGACCCTGCACACCGATGGCAAAGGCGATATTCGCCGCCTGGTTGCACAGGGGCAGCCCGCTCATTTTCAACAACAACATCAACAAAAGGCCCCGATCACCCACGGCTTCGCATTGACCATCGAGTTTGATATTCAGCTGGATCTGCTGACCCTGACCGAACAAGCCAAACTACTCCGCGCCGATAACAGTTTTAGTGGTAAGCGAATTCAGGTCGATACCACCAAAAACGTGATTCAAGCGTTCAGCGACAAGCTCCAGCCCGACAGCAGGGTACAGATGATTATCCAACCGCGAAGCAAACAGGCTCCCGCTACCGCTGCCCCTGCTGGCGACGACAACACAGCCAGCGCTGATGCCAGCCCAGAAAACAGCGCGAACGACATCGAGAACGACATCGAGAACAACACCGAGAACAACAGCACCACAGCAGAGAAACCAAAACCATGAGTCGCCTCGAAGCGCGCCATCTGGCCAAAGCCTATAGCCGACGCCAAGTCGTCAAAGATGTGTCGATAACGATCAGCCAAGGCCAGATAGTGGGACTGCTCGGCCCTAACGGCGCCGGCAAGACCACCTGTTTTTACATGATCGTTGGATTGGTCCCCTCAGATCACGGCCAGGTGCTTATTGACGGTGAGGATATCACCCGTCTGCCCATGCACGGCCGGGCTAAAAAAGGGATCGGCTACCTGCCTCAGGAAGCCTCAATCTTTCGTAAACTCAGCGTTCAGAACAATATTATGGCGATCCTTGAAACCCGCCGCGACCTGGATAAACGCCAACGCCAGCAAGCGCTGGAGCAGCTACTTGACGAATTCAACATCCAGCACATTCGCGATAGCCTGGGGATGAGCCTGTCGGGCGGTGAACGGCGCCGGGCTGAAATAGCCAGAGCACTGGCCACTGACCCCACCTTTATTCTCCTGGACGAGCCCTTTGCTGGCGTCGACCCAATCTCTGTCAATGATATCAAGCAGATCGTTACCCAGCTCAAAGACCGAGGCATAGGCGTACTCATTACCGATCATAACGTCCGCGAAACGCTGGACATCTGTGAACACGCCTATATTGTCAATGATGGCTATCTGTTAGCCGAAGGCACGCCGGCGGCAATCCTGGATAACGAACAGGTGAAATCAGTTTATCTCGGCGATGAGTTCCGGCTATGATCGCCGTTAACGGCTGCCGAATGTTCGAAAATGGTTTGGCTGACCCTATTAGCGATTAATGCTAGAATTATGCCGCTTTAGATTGGATTGCAGACAAACTTAATTAGCGCCGTTTTAAACCAAGGTATCTCACTGACCCAATGAAACCATCGCTTCAATTAAAGATCAGCCAGCAACTCACGATGACGCCGCAACTGCAGCAGGCGATCCGGCTGCTGCAGCTTTCTACCCTCGACCTGCAACAGGAGATCCAGGAGAACCTCGAAGCGAATCCAATGCTCGAAGCGGTTGATGGACAGTCCCTCAACGACGCCGAAGTACCGGATCAAAATTCACAACAAACAACCGACACGCCAAGCCCCGACAGCCCGGATCCCGATGGCCCCGAGCCAATACCCAGCGACTTCGAGAGCGCCACCGATGAGATCCCGGTTAACGAGGACTGGAACGAAAACATTCCCGTCGAGCTAGCCAGCGACAGCAGCTGGGATGATAGTTACCCGTCGGCCGGGCTATCTAGCGGCAGCGGCAACAGTGGCGATTACGATGGTATGGAGTTTGAAACACCTGATCGCTCCAGCGACACCCTCATCGACCACCTTCAGTGGCAACTCAACCTAACCCCGATGAGCGATCTTGACCGACTGATTGCAGAACCGCTGATCGATGGCATAGACCCCGACGGCTACCTGCGGACATCAATCGAAGAGGTCCTCGGCTGCCTCGATCTCGATGCGCTGAACCTCAGCCCTGAAGAGCTACCGGAAACCGAGGAAGTTGAGGCGGTATTGCGCCGCATTCAACAGTTTGATCCACCCGGCATTGCTGCCCGCGATCTGCGCGAGTGCCTGCTGATCCAGCTCGATCAGCTAGCCGATCAAACGGCATCTCGATTGCGCCACAACCAAGCCCGACAACTGGTCAACCAGCACCTGGCTCTGCTTGGCAGCCGCGATTTCAAACAGCTGCTGCGACGCATGAAACTCAAGGATTCTGAGTTGCTGGAGGTGGTGCAGATCATCCAAAGCCTTAACCCGCGCCCGGGCAGCCTGATCGCTCATGGCGATCCGGAGTACGTCATCCCCGACGTCACGGTCAAAAAGGAACAAGGCGCCTGGACGGTCAACCTGAACAACGGCGCGATGCCCAAAATCCGCATTAATGGCGACTATGCGGGCTTGGTCAAACGTGCCGACAACAGCGCAGACAACGTCTATTTAAAAAATCATCTACAGGAGGCGCGTTGGTTTATCAAAAGCCTGCAGAGCCGCAACGAGACCCTGCTCAAGGTCTCCTGCAAAATTGTTGAACACCAACAGGACTTTCTTGAGTATGGCGAGGAAGCGATGAAACCGCTGGTACTGGCAGAAATCGCCGAAGCGGTGGAGATGCATGAATCCACCATCTCCCGCGTTACCACCCAGAAATTCATGCACACCCCGCGGGGTATTTTCGAACTCAAGTATTTCTTTTCCAGCCACGTCAGCACAGCCTCCGGTGGAGAATGCTCCTCTATCGCAATCCGCGCCATTATCAAGAAGCTGGTTGCCAGCGAACCGCCTACAAAACCCCTCAGCGATAGCAAGATCGCAGCCATTCTTGAAGAGCAAGGGGTTCAGGTTGCGCGACGCACCATTGCAAAATATCGGGAGGCGTTACAAATACCGCCCTCCAATGAACGTAAACGTCTGGTATGATGGCGCCAACAGGGAACAGTCCCCCTTTTGCTCGACACTATCATGACTCTTAATCAAGTCGCATTCTAGGAGACAAACAATGCAGCTGAACATCACTGGCCACCACGTCGAACTTACAGATGCACTTCGCACTTACGTCACGAGCAAATTTGACAAGTTGGAGCGCCATTTCGACCACATCACCAACGTTCAAGTCACCCTGACCGTTCAAAACCTGCGCCAGGAAGCTGAAGCGACCGTCTTGCTAGCGGGCGGTGAAGTATTCGCCAAAGCAGAATCTGAAGATATGTACGCCGCTATCGACGCCCTGATCGATAAGCTGGACCGCCAGGTCATCAAGCACAAAGAAAAACTACAGAACTACAAATAACACTTCCATCACTCTTCTCTGGACAGGCTTATGTTGATTCATGAGACCCTGGTACGGGAGCGCTGTTTTTACGGCGTTTCCGGTAACAGTAAAAAACGTGTACTTGAACAAGCCAGTGAGCTGATCGCCGCTCAAACACCCGACCTCGATTCGGAGCAGATATTTGCCGGATTGATTGGCCGCGAACGACTAGGCAGCACCGGTATCGGAGAAGGAATCGCCATCCCGCACTGTCGCCTTGAAAGCTGCACCCAAACTACGGGTACCTTGTTGCGCTTAAAAGAGCCCATCGATTTCGACGCTATCGACGGTCAGGCTGTTGATCTGCTGTTCATATTACTCGTGCCTAGCGAGGCCACCGAAGCCCATCTGCAGACACTGGCCGCACTGGCCGAGATGTTCAGCAAAGCCGATGTTCGCAACCTGCTGCGCAGCACCGAATCCGCCGAACAACTCTACCAAGCGACTGTTGATTACGAGATGGAGCGGACTTAATGCGCCTGGTAATCCTCAGTGGTCGTTCCGGCTCGGGTAAATCGACCGCGCTGCAAGCACTGGAGGACCTGGGTTTTTATTGTATCGACAACCTGCCCGTGGGTTTACTGCCAGCCCTGGTTGAACAGATCCTGCACCAACCCATGGAAGACAAAAGCGGCATCGCCATCAGCATCGATGCCCGCAACACCCCCCTGGGATTAGGCCAATTTCCGAACATATTCGAACGCCTGATCAAGCCGCCAATTACCTGTGACATTCTCTATCTCGACGCTACCCCCATCACGCTGTTAAAACGCTTCAGCGAGACCCGTCGCCGCCACCCCTTATCCAATGACGACAAAGGGCTGACACAAGCGATCGAATTGGAAAGAGCACTCCTCGAACCCATTGCCAACCTGGCTGATCTGACCATCGACACGACCCGACTATCACTCTACGAACTACGCGATATCATCAAGCTGCGTGTCGCCGGTCGTAGCAACCAGAAACTGGCGCTGCAGTTTCAATCGTTTGGCTTCAAACATGGGGTGCCGCTGGATGCCGACCTGGTCTACGATGTCCGCTGCCTGCCTAATCCCTACTGGGAGCCGAATCTGCGCCAATACACCGGACGCGATCAACCGGTGATCGATTATCTCAGGCAACAAGCACTGGTCACCGAGATGCAGTCTGATATCTGCCGGTTTATCGAAAAATGGTTACCTGAATTCCAACGCAACAACCGCAGCTACCTGACCGTCTGTATCGGCTGCACCGGCGGCCAACATCGGTCGGTGTATCTCGCGGAGCAGCTGACTGGTCATTTCAAGAAAAGCATGGATAATGTCCTGGTCCAGCATCGCGAACTTCCACAAACGGGGTAATACATGATCGAAAAGCAGTTAACCATCATCAACAAGTTGGGACTGCACGCCCGGGCAACGGCCAAACTGATCGACGTCACCAGTAATTTTTCCTGCCGTATTCAGCTAATCCGAGATGGCCGTGCCGTTGATGCCAAGAGCATCATGTCAGTGATGATGCTCGCCGCCGCCAAAGGCACCGTACTAACCGTGACCGCCGATGGTGAAGATGAAGAGAAAGCGATCTACGCGCTCGAAAACCTGGTTAATAACTATTTTGGCGAAGGTGAATAATCGCGGCCTCTACTATTTCATCAATACCTCAGCAATATCTCAGCAATATCTACATCACTGCCACTAAAACCCCACCCTTACGACTCTGGATCTCGTATACCCCTCCAGAATCGCTATAATCACCCGCATCGATCACTCCTATAGCTTCCAGGTGCCTGGATGTCAGAACCGCTTGAACTAACGCCCCAACAAATCGTCAACCACGCCTTGAAAAACGGCGATCTGCAACAAGCCCATAGCCTGCTTAACCAAATATTGGCGCCGGTCGATACCGCTCACCTGATCGAATCCTCACCGCCGGTACAACGCCAGACTCTGTGGGATCTGACCGACCCCGAATCCAAAGGTGAAGTCCTGCAGCATCTGAGCGAGGAGATTCAGAGCGACTTCCTGCGCCAGATGAACACCATCGAACTGGTCGCGATTACCGAGTTTCTTGATGACGACGACCAGGCTGACATCCTCCAGCAGCTGCCGGGCACCGTAGTCCAGGAAATCCTCGAAGCGATGAACGCCCAGGATCGGGAGCGGCTCGAACAGGTGCTGTTTTATCCTGACGACTGCGCTGGCGGACTGATGACAACCGACACCATCACCATCCGCCCCGACGTCAATATTGATACCACCCTGCGTTACTTACGCCTGCACGCCGAACTCCCAGCGATGACCGATAGCCTGATCGTGGTCGATCGTAACGATCTCTATCTGGGCCAGCTATCCTTGATAAAACTACTGACCAGCCACCCGCAAGTCAGCGTTGCGACGGTGATGGATACCCGTATCGTCCCCATCCCCGCGATCATGCCAGACCACGAAGTCGCCCAACAGTTTGAGCGCCTCGATCTGGTTTCAGCACCGGTGGTTGACGATCAGGGCAAACTGCTGGGGCGGATAACCATCGACGATGTGGTTGACGTAATCCGCGAAGCTGCCGATCACTCGCTGATGAGCCTTGCCGGTCTGGACGAAGAAGACGACGCCTTTGCACCAGTACTAAAAACCGCCCGTCGACGTGCACTCTGGCTCGGCATTAATCTGATGACCGCATTTCTGGCCTCGTCCGTTATCGGCCTGTTCGAGGCCACCATCGAAAAAGTGGTCGCGCTGGCGGTGCTGATGCCCATCGTCGCAAGCATGGGCGGTATCGCTGGCAGTCAGACCCTCACCCTGATGATCCGCGGTATGGCAACAGGGCACATCTCCTCGCAAAACAGCCGCTGGCTACTGAATCGAGAACTGATTGTCGGCGGCCTCAATGGTCTGCTCTGGGCCGCCGTGGTGGCGCTTGCAGCGGGACTCTGGTTTGGCGACCCGCTGCTCAGCGGTCTGATGGCTGCAGCGATGGTTATCAACCTCTGCCTCGCCGCCCTGGCTGGAACCCTGTTGCCTTTATTACTAAAAGCTCGAGGTATTGACCCAGCGCTGGCTGGAGGTGTTATCCTTACCACCGTAACAGACGTAATGGGCTTTATGTCCTTTTTAGGCTTGGCAACACTCTGCTACGGCTAACCCATTTGACCGCACGAGGCTGTCATGAGCGACCGGTTCGACGATTTAGAACAGCAAGACGACGTTCACAAAAGCAAGACCCAGATCAAGCGGGAAGCAGAAGCACTGCAAAAGCTCGGTGCCAAGCTGATCCATCAAAAACAGCAGTTTCTAGACAAACTGCCGTTAGGTGATGAACTCAGGGCGGCCCTTAGGGAGATGCTTAGACTCAAGCAGAACGAAGCCAAACGCCGCCACCTGCAATATATCGGTAAGCTGATGCGCGATGTCGATCCGGAGCAGATCCAACAGGCCATCGACACCCAGGAAGCGGGCACCCAGGCCTATGTCCAGTATTTTCATAATCTGGAGCGCTGGCGTGACAAGCTGTTAGCGGATGATAATCAGCTCAACGACTTCGTGACCGAGTACCCCGATGCTGATCGGCAGCACTTGCGTCAAATGATTCGTAACACTCGCAAAGAAGCGCAACTCAACAAACCACCTACCGCGGCCAGAAAACTGTTCAAATATATCCGCGAACTGGATAACAGCAACCTATAACCCTCCTCCCCCCGGACGGGATCAGCCGCCAGCGAATGGCGAACTGATCCTGCACCTGCACACACAGCAATTGCCATTATTAACCCTGGAAGAACAATCCGTTTAATTCAATAAGGATTGTCAACTACAGGTATTTAGCCTACCTTATCCGCAACACTTCTCCTCGGTGATTAACGATAAGGATTTTAGTATGAAAAAAGCTCTACTCGCTGCAGCCATTGTCGCTGCCGCAAGCTTTGGCAGCCCGTTTGCCTCTGCCGCGCAATACACCATAGACCCCGTCCACACTTTTATCAATTTCCGGGTGCAACATCTAGGGGTTAGCTGGCTTCATGGTCGCTTCAACGATGTCACGGGCACGTTCAATTACGATGCCAAGGATGAAGCCAACAGCCAGGTTGAGATGACCGTAGCGACGGCCAGTATCGACAGTCACCATGCTGAGCGGGATAAGCACCTGCGCAGTGATGATTTTCTCGATACCGACCAATTCCCAACCGCCAGCTTTAAAAGCAGCAGCTTCGATGGTAAAACCCTTACCGGCAAACTGACTCTTCATGGCGTTACCAAGACGATCGGCATCGACGTGACTAAAATCGGCGAGGGCAAAGACCCTTGGGGCGGTTACCGCGCAGGCTTTACCGGCACTCATAACCTGAAACGGTCTGATTTCGGTATCAGCTACAACCTCGGGCCCGCAGCCGAAGTGATCGAGATGCAGTTCAACCTTGAAGGCATTCTTGACAAGTAGATTAACGAATTAAGCAGGATCGACCATGGCGATTAGCAACACCTCCAACCGCTTTGGCTGGTTAACCCGGCTACTGCACTGGTTAGTGGCAGTGCACATTCTGGGGCTGGTTGCTCTGGGCTGGTACATGGTCGATCTGAGCTACTACGACCCCAACTATCACGACAGTCTGTTCTACCACAAAGCCTTTGGCCTGGTTGCACTAACCCTGGCAGCCGCCAAGGTGATCTGGTTTATTGTCAACATCCAGCCCTCGCCAACCCGGCCCTTACCGGCTTGGCAAGAGTGGGCGTCCAAAGCGGTGCATTTGCTGCTGCTGGGGCTGATGCTGATTATCCCCATCAGCGGCTATTTCATCTCCACCTCTGCAGGCGATGGTATCGATCTGTTTGGGGTGCTCGAGATTCCGGCCCTGATCGCGGTCAGCGATGCCTGGCGGGAGATCGCCATCGCTATTCACGAGTACCTGGCTTACACCATCTTAGTGATCACTGGACTGCATGCCGCCGCCGCGCTGAAACACCAGATCATCGACAAGGACGGCACCCTGACGCGGATGCTGTGGTAACCCAGGCCTGCTACATGGCTGGCGAAGGGCTGGCAAAGCCCCTCTGTTGAGCTGCCTTTTGACTCTATAGAGGGCAGCAATGGTCGAAGCATAGCCCGCAATAGTTCGGTGCTAAGTCCGACAAGCTAGGAAATCTTCAACCCGCATAATTTCTCCCGCGTGACTCGGTGCATAGCCAGGCAGTTGCGCAATACCTTCAACAAAACCGGGGGTTGTTAATGAGGCGATGAAGCGCCGCATCGCTGCCTGTTTAAGCGTGCGGGTATGACAGACAAATAGATAATACTCTGATGTTATGGGCAGAAAACCCAAACCAAACTGTCGCGCTGCCGCCTCGACACCAAAACCGACATCGGCCATACCCGCAGCGACATAGGCCGCCACCGCCGAGTGGGTATACTCCTCATCCTCAAAGCCGTTGATAGCGGTGCTGCTGAGCCCCTCCCTGCGCATCAATTCATCCAACAGGGCACGGGTTCCCGATGCGGTCTGCCGGTTGATAAAACGGACATCACTGCGTACCAGGTCCTGCAGGCTGACAATCGCTTTGGGATTAGCAGGCTTAATCATTAACCCCTGGCAACGGGTCACAAAACTAATGACCCGATGAGCCCTGGGTTTTAAATAGCGATGATAGGTTTCGAGCATAGATGCGCTGATGACTTCGGTCGGGACATGAAAGCCTGCCAGATCACACTGCCCCCGCTCCAGAGCGGCCAGCGCTTGCTCGGCACTTTTATACTGCAGATCCAGCTGATAATCGACCGCGTGATCCGGCAGCTGCGCAACTGCATAGCCATGGCTGGCGTAGAGCCTCAGCTGGGGCCTGCTGCTCTCAAGGCTCTTTTGTATTTCCAGATTCAGTTCTGAGGCAAGATTTTTCAGCTGAGGCTCGAAACGTGCCACCACACGCTGCTCGGTCCAGAGTAACTTCTCCCCCAGCGGTGTCAGTGTCGCACCCTTACCTTTTTGTAAACTAACCAGTTCGCAGCCGAAAAAGGCCGTCCATTTTTTCAGCAAATTCCAACCATGGCGATAAGAGATGCCGACCTGCAAGGTAGCTTTAGTCAATTTGCCCTGTTCATGAATCGCCGCCAGCAACCCAAACAGTTTCGGATCCAGTTGATGCCCGGCTTCATCACGGAACGACCAGGTAGGAATAATATCGATTCTCTGCATACCCAACCTATGTACTTTTTTTCATATTTTGATCGATATCATCCAATGCTATGGTTCTACAGATGCTTATAAACTAAACAATACATAATATGCATACTGCTTCCTATTATAAAAACAGACCAAGGCATGCTGATATGCACGACCACTCTGATCAGTATATTGAAACAGCCCGGTCGGCTATCGACCGATTGCAACACAAGCCGGGAGCCTTGCTACCCATTCTGCACGATATCCACAACCAGCTCGGTTTTATCCCGGCGGTAACCCTGGCTATCATCGCCGCAGGCTTGCATCAAACCTCGGCAGAGATACAGGGCGTAATCAGCTTCTATGAGCATTTCCGTACCACCCCGCCCGGACGTCATCAACTCCAGATATGCCGGGCGGAAGCGTGTCAGGCACGCGGCTCCCGAGCGCTCGAGCAACACGTCAAAGCAACGCTGGGTATCGGCTACCACCAGTCCACCCCGGATCAGGAATACAGCCTGGATCCGGTCTACTGCCTGGGTAACTGCGCCTGCGGACCGAACCTGCGCGTCAACGATGAGATCATCGGCAGGGTCAACGCTGCGCGGTTCGACCGGTTGATCGACGAACTATCAACCCTGCCGCTGGAGATAAAGTCATGAGCGTTAAAGTCTTTATACCCCGCGACACAACGGCCCTGGCATTGGGCGCAAATCGTATCGCGCTGGCACTTGCAGCCCTAGCCAAAGAACGGGGACAGTCACTGGAAATTGTTCGCAACGGCTCTCGTGGTTTGTTTTGGCTCGAGCCATTGCTAGAGGTTGAAACAGCTCAGGGGCGCGTCGCCTATGGGCCGGTATCCGCCGATGATCTCCCGGCATTGTTACAGGCCGGATTACTCGACGGCGATCAGAGTCATCCGCTGTGCCAGGGGCTGACCGACGAGATCCCCTACCTTAAAAACCAACAGCGACTCACCTTTGCCCGGGCGGGCATCACCGATCCGCTGTCGATCCTGGATTACCGTAATCACGGGGGCTTTAAGGGACTGGAACACGCTCTCCAACTCAGCCCACAGTCGATTGTTGATGAGCTGAAAGCCTCCGGGCTCCGCGGCCGCGGCGGCGCGGCATTCCCAACCGGAATCAAGTGGCAAACGGTACTGGATGCCCAAGGCACTGCGAATAAGGTGCAAAAGTATATCGTCTGTAATGCCGATGAAGGTGACTCAGGGACCTTCGCCGACCGCTTGGTGATGGAAGCCGACCCTTACATGCTCATCGAGGGTATGTGCATCGCCGGTCTCGCCGTGGGGGCCACGCAAGGGTATATCTACCTGCGCTCAGAATACCCGATGGCACAGCAGATCCTCGACCGGGCGATCCTTTGCGCTCAGACCGAAGGTTATCTGGGCGATGATATTCGTGGCAGCTGCAAGCACTTTCAGCTAGAGGTCCGCCTGGGGGCCGGCGCATATATCTGCGGTGAGGAGACCTCGCTGCTAGAGAGCTTGGAAGGCAAGCGCGGTTTGGTGCGAGCCAAGCCGCCGTTACCGGCACTGGTCGGACTGTTCGGCCAGCCGACCGTGGTCAACAACGTATTGTCCCTGGCCGCAGTGCCCTACATTTTGTCCGAAGGGGGGCAGGCCTACGCCGACTACGGCACGGGCCGTTCGCGCGGCACCTTAGCGTTCCAGTTGGCAGGTAATATCGACCGCGGCGGTCTGGTTGAACTGGCCTTCGGCACCACGCTGCGCCAGTTGCTGCAAGACTACGGCAACGGCACTGCCAGCGGTCGCCCCATGCGCGCGGTGCAGGTCGGCGGGCCACTCGGTGCTTACCTGCCGCAGAGCCAGTGGGACACCCCACTGGACTACGAAGCGTTTGCCGCTATCGGCGCGGTACTGGGCCATGGCGGTGTGGTGGTGTTTGACGATAGCGTCGATATGTCTGAGCAGGCCCGTTTCGCGATGGAGTTTTGTGCTGCCGAATCCTGCGGCAAGTGTACCCCTTGCCGCATCGGCTCGACCCGCGGGGTTGAGGTGCTTGACCGGCTCAGCGCCCACCATCAGCATCAACAACAACAACAACAACAACAACAACAACAACAACACCCTGACATGACCAGTAATGCCCAGGGTCACGCTGACGCGCTGGAACTGCTGAACGACCTCTGCGATACCCTGGAAGATGGCTCTCTTTGCGCCATGGGCGGTATGACCCCCAACCCGGTCCGCAGCGCGCTACGCTATTTTCCTGAAGATTTTCTACTTGATGACGGCTCATCCCATAGCCTCTTCGCCCATAACCACATAGCCCACGCCAATATCGCTAGCACGCCCGCCTCGAAAGAGGGGCACGTTGATAGCGCCGCTGCAGGGGAGAACGACCATGCTTGAATTTTTTGATCCCGCGTTACACCACCGCACGCGCATCAACCCCGACCAAGACCTGGGCACGCCCGCATCGGCCTCAGCGATCGCAGTCACTCTAGATATCGATGGCGTCGAGATCTGCGTACCTGAGGGTACGTCGGTGCTGCGTGCCGCCGCGCTTGCGGGCATTAATATCCCCAAACTCTGCGCCAGCGATAACCTGGAAGCGTTTGGTTCTTGTCGTCTTTGCACCGTCCAGATCGAGGGCCGTCGCGGCTATCCTGCCTCCTGCACCACCCCGGTAGAGCCGGGTATGAAAGTCACCACCCAGAACAATAAGCTGGCGCGGCTGCGCCGCAATGTTATGGAACTGTATATCTCTGACCACCCCCTGGATTGCCTGACATGCCCTAGCAACGGTAACTGCGAGCTACAGGATATGGCCGGTGCAGTGGGTCTTAGGGAGGTGCGTTATGGTCTGGACGGCAGCAACCATCTGGATGCCGAAAAAGATCAGTCCAACCCCTATTTCAGCTTCGATCCCAGTAAATGCATCGTCTGTTCGCGTTGCGTACGCGCCTGCGAAGAGGTCCAGGGCAGCTTCGCCCTGACCATCGAGGGTCGCGGCTTCGACTCGAAGGTCAGTACCGGTTCGAGTAATTTCATGGATTCGGATTGCGTCTCCTGTGGTGCCTGCGTGCAGGCCTGCCCCACCGCGACCCTGTCCGAAAACAGCGTCATCGACATGGGCCAACCCGAGCGCAGCGTCATCACCACTTGTGCGTACTGCGGTGTCGGCTGCTCGTTCAAAGCCGAGCTCAAAGGCGATCAACTGGTTCGTATGGTGCCTTACAAAGGCGGCGCAGCTAACCAGGGCCACGCGTGCGTCAAAGGACGCTTTGCGTTCGGCTACGCCAACCATAAAGATCGTATTAGCGCACCGATGATTCGCGACAATATCGACCAGCCCTGGAAAGAGGTCAGTTGGCAGGAGGCCATCGACTACAGCGCCCGCCGCTTTAAAGAGATCCAGGCGGCGCATGGACGCACCAGCATAGGAGGCATCACCTCGTCACGCTGCACTAATGAAGAGACCTACCTGATGCAGAAACTGGTACGGACCGGCTTCGGCAATAACAACACCGATACCTGCGCCCGGGTCTGCCATAGCCCGACCGGTTACGGTCTGAAGATGACTCTCGGCGAATCGGCCGGCACTCAAACCTTCGATTCGGTCAAAGACGCCGATGTGATACTGGTCATCGGTGCCAACCCCACCGATGCCCACCCGGTGTTCGCCTCGCAGATGCGTAAACGGCTCCGTCAGGGCGCCACGTTGATCGTCGCGGATCCGCGCCAGATCGACCTGCTCAAGACCCCCCATATAAAAGACGTCCTGCACCTGCCGTTGCTGCCCGGCACTAACGTGGCACTGATCAACGCCTTGGCTTATGTAGTGATTAACGAAGGCTTAGAGGACCGCACCTTTATCGAGCAACGTTGCGACGACGCAGCTTACCGCCAGTGGCGCGAGTTTATCAGCGGCGCTGAAAACGCGCCCGAAGCTGTCGCTGCGATAACCGGTGTCGGCGCCGAAACCATTCGCCGCGCCGCACGACTCTACGCTCAGGCCGACAATGGGGCGATCTACTATGGCTTGGGCGTGACCGAGCATAGCCAAGGCTCCACCATGGTGATGGGCATCGCCAACCTGGCGCTGGTTACCGGCAACATCGGCCGCTCCGGTGTCGGGGTTAACCCCCTGCGGGGACAAAATAATGTCCAGGGTTCTTGCGACATGGGTTCGTTCCCGCACGAACTGCCCGGCTATCAACCGGTGGGGGACGACGCCATTCGCCAGCGCTTCGAGCAGAGCTGGGGTGTAACACTCGATAGCGAACCCGGCCTGCGCATTCCCAACATGTTCGATGCGGCGATCAACGGCCACTACAAAGGGCTGTACGTGCAAGGTGAAGACCTCGCTCAATCCGATCCCAACACCCAGCACGTTGAAGCCGCCTTACGCTCGCTGGAGCTGCTGGTGGTCCAGGATATCTTCCTCAATGAAACCGCCAAGTTTGCGCATGTGTTACTGCCCGGCTCCACCTTTTTAGAGAAGGACGGCACCTTCACCAACGCCGAACGCCGCATCAACCGGGTTCGACGCGTCGTAGCACCGCTGGCGGGCAAGGCGGACTGGGAAGTAACCATGGCGCTGTCCAACGCCCTGGGCTACCCGATGGACTACAGCCATCCCTCCGAAATCATGGATGAGATCGCCTCGTTGACCCCCTCTTTTGCCGGTGTCAGTTATGCGAAATTAGACCAACTTGGCAGTATCCAGTGGCCGTGCAACGACCAGCACCCCGATGGTATGCCGATCATGCACGAACACTCTTTTCCGATCGGCAAAGCCAGATTTGCTGTCACCGAGTTTGTGCCGACGACCGAGCGGACCAACCGCCGCTTTCCGCTGATCCTGACCACCGGCCGGGTGCTATCACAGTACAACGTGGGTGCTCAGACCCGGCGTACCGCCAATCAAGTCTGGCATAACGAGGACCAGCTGGAGATTCATCCTCACGACGCCGAAGACCGTGGTATTCAAACCGGAGACTGGCTGGGGATATCCAGCCGTGCAGGGCAGACGGTGCTCCGCGCCAAAATCAGCCAACGGATGCAGCCCGGCGTGGTCTACACCACCTTCCATCACCCGGAGAGTGGTGCCAATGTGATCACCACCGATAATTCAGACTGGGCCACCAACTGCCCGGAATATAAGGTCACTGCGGTGCAAATTGAAAAGGTGACTGAGCCATCCCTGTGGCAAAAGAACTTTCAGAACTTCAGCAAACGCCAGCACAGTCTGCTCAAACCGGGCAGTACAGCCGAGACGCCGAAAACATCATGACCGTGACTGACAAAGGAGGCGTAACCGACAGTGCGAAACCAACCCCCTTAGCCCAGGCAACGCCCTTGTCATCTCCCTTGCCGGCGCTGCAATCGATGACGCCATCAACAACTCCATCGACAACTCCATCGACAACTCCATCAACAACTCCATCAACAACGCCATCGACAACAGCGCTGACCACCGCGTCGGTCAGCGTCTGCCGTTGGACGGCGGATGCAACATCCACCGCGCAAGACTGTCTGGCAGAAGAATCCCCCGTAGCACTTTGCTATAACGGCGTTAGCCACCTGGTAATGATGGCGTCACCCTGCGATCTGGAAGATTTCGCTCTCGGTTTCAGCCTCACCGAAGGCATTATTCAGCACCCGCAAGAGCTATACGGCGTAGAGATACACACCCGGCCCGACGGCATCGAAGTTGATCTGTCGATATCTTCGCGACAAGCGCAAGCGTTGCAACTGAAAAAACGCAACCTGACCGGGCGCACGGGATGCGGACTCTGCGGCATCGATTCGCTTAAGAGTGCAATTCGACCGATAAACTCGCTTATGGCAACAACAGCCATTGGCGACGCGGCGGTACAGCGCGCAGTCAGCCAACTGGATCAGCAGCAGCCGCTGCAGCGTATCACCGGAGCTGTCCACGGGGCGGCCTGGTGCAACCTCGAGGGTGAAATCCAGCGACTCAGGGAAGATGTCGGACGGCATAACGCCATGGACAAGTTGATTGGTGCTCTGATCAAAACCAACACCAACCTGGCACAAGGGTTTCTGCTGATATCGAGCCGTGCCAGCTATGAACTCGTACACAAGGCAGCGGCCGTAGGCATCGGCAATCTGGTCGCCGTCTCAGCCCCCACCGCCTTAGCGATCCGGCTGGCTAAACAGGCTAGGGTCAATGTCATCGGCTTTGCCCGCTCCGGGCGCCATGTACGCTATACCGATTGATCTAAGAGGCTGGTGGCGGCAAACATATTAACCCGGCGGGTTAATAGGGGATGCTAGGAGCCTGTCGGACTTGGCCGATCGTAGCGAGGGAAATACGATTTGAGGCAGATTTTTCGATCATCTGAGGCGAATAGCGAGCTATTTAACGAGGGTGATCGTGAAAATATGACCAAATTCGGGTTTTCCGCAGTAGATCAGTG
>JBALTG010000006.1:0-69796 GCA_036964625.1 Motiliproteus sp. | reverse complement strand
TTTGTCGTTGGTCCCGATAAAAACATTAAGCTGATGATTACTTACCCTATGACTACAGGGCGTAATTTTGATGAAATTTTACGTGTGATTGACTCGATGCAGCTTACTGCTAAATATAAAGTGGCTACCCCTGTGAACTGGAAGCAAGGTGAAGATGTCATCATTGTGCCTTCAGTGAGTAATGAAGAGGCTGGGAAAATTTATCCTGAAGGCTGGGAGACTGTGAAGCCCTACCTCAGGAAAGTCAAACAACCAAAATAGCAAAAACAGCAGCGACTGCCTTGCGGCAGTTGCTGTTGTGGGAGTTAATGCCCCCTTTGTGTCGACTAGAGCCACTAACAGAAGCTCGGATCGGCAAATCTCCAGCGTCCGCTCCTCTACTTCATTGTTGAACAGCGCACCCTCAAACAGGCGAGCCGGCTATGACCGGTTTGGGCCGGGAAGAGACATTGCGCGCTTTCCCAAGCAGTGTCTGCTATAAGGAAATCTACGTTAAGTTACGGCTTCGGATTGGCAGGTCAATCAGACCTGCTTGCTAGGCGGCATGAGCAGACCCTGTTGGCAACTAAACGGTCATGTTGTCCATGTAAATCTACTTCATGATCTCATGTGAGAGTCGATTGTCAGCAGCATTTTGCTTCAATCCTATGCAGCCTTCCGATGCATTCTTTTGCTTAACTCTTTGAATTTGTAGTTAGTCTTATGAAGACTTATAGTACCAACGATAACAGGCCCGTCCTTGATACGCAGCTACGGCATCGATGATGCCTTAGCAGATATTCAAAGTACAAGGCGGGGCAACACCATAACCCAGGAGATTCGGACCGTACTTGTCGAACCGCTGAAGCTGGCGAAAGAGGCCAAGTAGAGAACCGAGTGCTAACGCCGCTGAACCGGATCAAAGAGGCTGCTACGATCGGCCAAGCCCGACAGGCGCCTAGCGATCTGAGTGGCAATCGTAAGGCAGCGATACTCGCGAACAGGGTGTGGGGTTATCGTCCCTACCCTCTCCGCCAGCACCGTATTAAACCTAGACCTTGCCAAACCTGGCCCATGCAAAACCTGGCCCATTCAAAACTAGCCAAGCGACCTTAGCCACGTAGAACACACCACTACTTCTTGTCTTTTACTTCGTCATACCATAAATCGTGATGCTGTTGCGCCCAGACCTCGTCGACCCGACCGCTGAGCATCCCTTCCAGCGCACCTTCAGTACCTAAAGTACCTATATACGCATGAGCCAGGGCACCACAGACCAGTACCAGTGCTGAGACAGCATGGATGATATTGGCGTCCTGCAAGGTGTCGCGGAGTCCGATCACGGCGGGAAAGTCCAACACCAGCCCCGACAGTACCAGTGCTACGCCACCCACTAACAACAGCCAGAACCACAGCTTTTCACCCCCGTTCATATACCCGGCATGCGGATGCTTACCCTTAATCATGCCGCCACCCTGAACAAACCACAGGATGTCGGTCACGCTGGGAATATTGCTCAGGAACCACTTGAGTAACATCAGCGTCAGCGCGAACGCAAACAGGATCCCCAGGTAGTTATGCGCCGACTTGGCCAGCTGCAAGTAGCTGATAAAGCCGGCCTTGCCCAGTAGTTCGGGCAAAAAATAGCGACCATAGAGAAGGCTCAAACCGGTCAGCGCCAGGATGATAAACAGCCCCGCAACAAGCCAGTGCAGATAGCGATCAAACTTCCGCCAGCGCTCGATGGTTCGACCGCTACGAGGCTGATCGAGCTTATTCGACCCCAGTAACAGATAGGTCGCCAGCAGCACAACGACGGTGCCTAACAGCGCCCATTTGCCGTAGGGCTGAACCTTATCGTTGCGCAGCTGGCGCCACTCCTGACCACTGCGATTAATCAGCACCCCCGCTTCGTCCGATCGGTTGGTCGAATAGCCGGAGCTACCCTGGGTCACCTGGCGCCAATAGTCCGCACCCTGAGAGCCCTTGGTGCTCGCTTCAGCAACTGTAGCCGCCTCCGCGATGCCGTTCCACGCCAATAACAGCCACCCTAATAACAGCAGCGCCAGCAGGCCGCCGGGCGAGCAACGTTCAGCAATTGAGCCCTTTAATTGAAGCCTTTGATTCATCTGTAACACCTATACAATCTGCCCCACTTTATTCGCAAGCGCCAGCAGGCCAGACTAAAGCCCCGCCTGCACGCACGAACCGATTCAGCTAGGGTTTATTACCCGCTGCGTTATAGGCCAGGTTCTGCCCCCAGGCACCCGCATTTGAGCCGCGGGCGATGACCCGCTCACGGTAGATGTCCGACACTTCACTGGCATCACCCGCCAGCAACGCCTTGGTTGAGCACATCTCGGCGCACATCGGCAGTTTACCTTCGGCGATCCGGTTGCGACCGTACTTGGCCCGCTCGGCATCGGAGTGATCCTCTTCAGGACCACCGGCGCAGAAGGTGCATTTATCCATCTTGCCCCGATCCCCAAACGCGCCCTCCTGTGGGAACTGCGGTGCACCAAACGGACAGGCAAACAAGCAATAGCCACAACCGATGCACGCATCCTTGTCGTGCAGTACGATCCCCTGGTCGGTCTGATACAGACAATCCACCGGGCACACCGCCATACAGGGCGCATCGGTGCAATGCATACAGGCGACCGACAAACTGACTTCGTTAGGTTCACCATCGTTAATCGTTACCACGCGGCGGCGGTTAATACCCCACTCCACCTCGTGCTCGTTTTTACAGGCTGTGACGCAACCGTTACATTCAATGCAGCGTTCCGAGTCACAGAGAAATTTCATTCGTGCCATTTTGCTGTTCCTCTTAAGCTACGCTGATTTTGCACATGGAGACTTTGGTTTCCTGCATCTGGGTCACCGAGTCATAACCGTAGGTCATCGCCGTGTTGGCAGATTCACCCGATACGTATGGCGCGGACCCTTGCGGATACTTAGCGCGCAGATCCTTACCCTGGAACTCTCCGGCAAAGTGGAATGGCAGGAAGGCCACACCCGCCTGCACCCGATGGGTGAGCAGCGCCTTGACCTTGATCTTCGCCCCCTCCGGGGTATGCACCCAGACATCGCCGCCATCACGGACACCGTTGTTATTGGCATCGACCGGATTAAGCTCAACGAACATCTCCTGCTGCAATTCAGCCAACCAGGGATTGGAGCGCGTCTCCTCACCGGCGCCCTCATACTCCACCAGACGACCGGAGGTCAAAATAATGGGGTATTCCTTAGAGAAATCCTGTTTCTGAATCGATTCATACTGCGTCGGTAAACGGTAGTGCGACTTGCGATCGGCCCAGGTGGGATAGTCGGCCACCAGATCACGTCGGGTGGTATAGAGCGGTTCACGATGCAGGGGAACCCGGTCAGGGAAAGTCCAGACCACGGTCCGCGCTTTGGCGTTACCGAAGGGTGCACAACCGTGCTTGATCGCTACCCGCTGAATACCGCCAGAGAGGTCAGTCTTCCAGTTTTTACCCTCGGCGGCGGCCTGCTCTGCAGCGCTCAGGTCGTTCCACCACCCCAGTTTCTTCAGCAGCTTATCGCTGAACTCCGGGTGACCGTCTTTAAGTTCATTACCCTTGGGGAAAGAACCTTCAGCGAGCAGATTTTCACCTTCAAACTCCACCCCGAAGCGAGCCCGGAAGTTAAGCCCCCCTTTGGCCACGGTCTTGCTGGTGTCATACAGGATATGGGTACCCGGATGCTTCATCTCCGGCGTGCCCCAACAGGGCCAAGGCAGACCGTAGGTCTCACCATGCGCCGGACCACCTTCGGCCTCCAGGCTGGTGTAGTCGAACGTATGCCAGTTCTGCTGATGCTGCTTTAACCGCTCCGGGCTTTGCCCGGTATAGCCGATGGTCCACATGCCCCTGTTAAACTCACGGGTAATATCTTCGATCAGCGGCTCGTCAGCAGTCACCTTGATGTTCTTGCACAGCTGCTGCTCGAAGCCCAGCTTCTTGGCGAACTTGTACATAATGGTGTGATCGGGCAGCGCATCAAACAGCGGCTCGATCACCTTATCGCGCCACTGCAGCGAACGGTTGGAGGCGGTGACGGACCCGTAAGTCTCGAACTGGGTCGTGGCGGGTAGCAGATACATGCCATCCTGACGATCCGGTAGCACGGCTGTTGCGGTCGGATAGGGATCGATCACCACGATCATATCCAGCTTCTCCATCGCCTTCTTCTGATCAGGCCCCCGGGTTTGCGAGTTCGGCGCATGCCCCCAGAACACCATCGCGCGAATGTTATCGTTCTGCGCCACGTTGGCCTTGTCTTCGAGCACGCCATCGACCCAGCGCGACACCGGAATGCCTTTGGTATTCATTGGCTTGACCGGCTTACCTTTGGCCGCTTCGTAGCTACCCTGATCGAAGCGCGACTCGATCCAGTTGTAATCCAGATCCCAGACCCGACTCCAGTGTTTCCAGGCGCCACCCGACAGGCCGTAATAACCGGGCAAGGTGTGGGATAACACACCGAAGTCGGTCGCGCCCTGGACGTTATCGTGACCACGGAAGATGTTAGCGCCGCCGCCGCTGACGCCGATATTGCCCAGCGCCAGCATCAGGATGCAGTAAGCGCGGGTGTTGTTGTTACCGGTGGTGTGCTGAGTGCCGCCCATACACCAGACAACGGTGCCGGGTTTGTTGGTCGCCAGGGTCTTGGCTGCGGTATGCAACTGTTCTTCAGATAGGCCGGTAACCCGCTCGACCTCGGCAGGGTTCCACTTTTTAACCTCTTCGCGCACCTCATCGAGGCCAAACACGCGCTGCTCGATGTACTGTTTGTCCTCCCAGCCGTTCTCGAACACATGCCACAACAGGCCCCAGATCATCGCCACGTCGGAACCCGGACGCAGCGGCAGGTGCTGATCACCCTTGGCGGCGGTACGGGTGAAACGAGGATCGGCGACAATCAGCTTGGCCTTGTTGCGTTCTTTGGCGTAAAGAATGTGCTGCATCGCCACCGGGTGCGCTTCTGCCGGGTTGGAGCCGATCAGGATCATCGATTTGGCATTGTGCATATCGTTAAAGCTATTGGTCATCGCGCCATAGCCCCAGGTGTTAGCAACACCTGCGACCGTGGTGGAGTGGCAGATTCGTGCCTGGTGATCGACGTTATTGGTGCCCCAGAGCGCCGCAAACTTCCGGAACAGATAAGCCTGCTCATTGTTATGCTTGGCCGATCCCAGCCAGTAGACTGAATCTGGACCGGACTCCTGGCGGATCTTCAGCATGCCATCGCCGATCTCGTTGATGGCATCGTCCCATGACATCTTCTGCCATTTTCCACCGACCAGTTTCATCGGGTATTTAAGGCGGCGCTCGCCGTGTCCATGCTCGCGTAGCGCGGCCCCTTTGGCACAATGGCCACCCCGGTTAAACGGGTGATCAAACGCAGGCTCCTGGCCGGTCCAGACACCGTTCTCGACTTCGGCATAAACACCGCAACCAACCGAGCAATGGGTGCAGATGGTGCGTTTCACTTCGGCACTTCCGCCGCCAGCCGGTGCACTCTTAGCCTGGACCTTACGCATCATCGGTGGCGCCAGCAGCGTAGCCGCGGCAACGCCTCCAGCGGCGATGCCACTGTGGCCCAAAAAGCTACGCCGGCTCAGGCCGGTCTGGCTCTGCTCCTGGGTGCTTTGGGTCGCGGTTTGTTTGGGAGTCAATCTCATGGTTTGTCCTCACCTACTCCATAATTTTATTTTTGTCGATCTGTTCGATATGCCTCATAGCGAAGATAAGCGTGCCAGGGCATGCTTAGATCGCTATGCGCTAGATCCGGGCGCTGGCGTAGTACGCCCGCACATGATCGGTTTCCTGGTAGCCCTGCGCGCCTTTCACTTCGGCAGTCGATTCTTCAACCACCTCCGCTGACGCCTCACCTGCAACCGCAACCGCAACAACAGCACCACCGGCAACGCTCAGCGTCTTGATAAACTGTCGACGCTCGGCATTGCTGACATCTGGCTTCTGCTTACTCATCCCCATCTCCTTCTTTTTCTTAGTATGTGATGCAGCGGCATGTGCTGGTGTCGTTGATTAACGACTAGGAGCCTTAGGGCTGTTCCAACAACAATGCTTCCTGCTCAAAAAACAATTCTGCAAAGCGCCCGACCGCACTGTAAAAATGCGCCGCTTGGCTGGCTTGCAGATCTTCAACAAAACGTGACCACCAGGGCGCCAGGTGGCGCTCAAAAAATTGCCGCTGTACGGCCCGATCGCACTCGGTATCCGGGCCGACCAGCAGCGCCATCACCTGACACAGGGCGGCGATATGATCCTCGGGTTCACGTACCTCGGGATCGCGCTCAAACCCAAGCGCTTGCAAGTCCTGGCGCAAGCTCACCAGCGGTTGTTCCATCAAATAACCGGTCATATACCAGGAGCCGTAAGGCAGCAACTCGCCGCGGCCGACACCAACAAACAGGCAGTGATACTCCTCGCCTACCTGCTCCGGCTGAGCCCTGAGCGCGGCCATCTGCAACACCCCCCAGGCTTCGCGCATCGCCGATTGCTGATCATCGTTCAGCTCGATCGAATTCAGCCACTGCAGCAGCTGCGGCGAAGGTGGCTGCGACAGAAAAGAACCCAACAGGGCGTAGGCATCGGCGCGAAACAGCGCTAATGGGCTGAGCGCAGTCTCTGCATTAATGGTTCCTAGCTGCTCCGTGTTGGTCGCATCGCAGGCTTGCATCACCAAGTCGCTCATGTGGTCACCTCGACTGCATCAATTCTATTTTGGCCAGCGCTGGCATCGCTGGACGCTGCGGTTTCAACCCGCGCCAGATTAAGATCCACCGAATCCGCCGGGCGCCCCTTGGCATGGGCGAACAGATCGCCACCCGGATCGGTCTTGACGATATCGATTACCCGACAGTCCTCGCACATCTCTAATCGACGTAACCCGGCAGCATCGAACATGCTGTGCCCCGCCAGTTTTTTCAGCATCAACGACACGACACTCTGGGTGGCAAACGGCTTGTCGCAACAGATGCAGCAGAACGGCTGCTCCTGTTTCAACACCCGGGGCTGGGTACGCTGCTCAGGCTGCAACAGGTAACGCGGTTGTAGCGCCAATGCCGATTCGGGACAGGCTTGGGTGCACAGGCCACACTGGACACAGGCATCTTCGGTAAAGCTAAGACGGGGAGTATCAGGCGTGCTACTCAATGCCTTACTGGGACAGATCGAGACACAGGACATGCACAGGGTGCACTCACGGGTAGCGAGTGCGAGGCTGCCAAACGCGGCCCCCTTATCCAGAACGATTTCGGCGGGCAACTCCGTTTGTTCAATAACCTGCTGATAAAGATGACTCATCGCCTGGGAGATCTGCTGGCGCTTATCGGCCTGCAGATCCAGCTGGGCAATCGCAGCGATAGGACGGGTCGTATTGGCCGTGTTGATAGCGCTGGTTGTGCTGATTGTGCTAATAGCGGACTCGGTCTTAGCCGGGTTCAGTAACTGCTGGCTATCCACCAACGCAACCCGGGAGGCCACCCCCAGCCCTTGCAGCAAACGGTTGCTGGTCTCAATTTCGCTGTCGAGCACCCGCTGGACCGACTCGGGAAGCGGGTCCTCGACCAGCAACGCGACCCCGACCGCGCCCAGGGCTATCGCCGACAGCCAGACTTCCATCCCCGCACTGCCCATCTCCTCAATTTGCAGCGGCAAGTAATGACCCGGCAATGCCTCGAGCAGTCCAGCCAACTGTTGCTCGGCGCATGTCGCATCGTGCAACAACACCCAGGGCGCCTCACCACCTGCCAACCGGTAACTGGCCAGTAACCGCTGTAAGTTATCGAGCAGCTGCCCGGGTTGTGGGTAGCCATAACGAATGGCTGAGGTCGGGCAAGCACTGGCACATCCGCCAGCACCGTGGCACAGGTGTGAATCGATCTGCACCCTGGCCGCAGCCACACTGATCGCGTCCGCCGGACAGACATCCAGACAACGGCGACAGCCGGTGATACCGCTGCCACTGTGAGCACACAGATCGGTATTTATTTGAACATAACGCGGCTTCTCAAACCCACCTTGCATCGTTGGCAGCTCAGCCAGCGCCGCCTCAAACTCGGCGTCACCCGCAGGGGAAAAGTACCCCGCGGGTTTTAGATCCATTGCCAGTTGGGGCGGGCATCCCAGGTCGAGCACCAGATCAAAGCCATTCGTCCCCTGTGGCCCTTGTGGCCCCCGCACCAATTGGGCCAATGACTGGGGTTGACCATCAATTTCAACCAGCGCCTTAAATTGCCCGAGATAGCCGGTTAAACCAGTCAGCGACACGCGGTACAGATTCAGGCTGGGCACCAACACCGCGGCGGCCTCCATCTCGGCAGTCAGCTGCTCGGGCATCGCTTGGGTGATCAGCGCGGTGATCGATGTTAGATCCGTCAGCCGCGAAGCCGCCAATCGCACGCGATGCTCGGCACCCAAAATCAATAACCGTCCCTGTGAATTAAACTCCACGCCGGGTGCGGCCTGGTTGATCGCAGGGCTCTGCTGCTGCACCGCCTGCTCACGCGCGAGACGATTTTGTGCCAACTGCGGACTGTGGGAGGGGGCTGTCATGGTCGAGGGTTTGGGTCCCAATAACGGTTGCTGTTCAGATTCCGGCTCTATCAGATTCATCGCGATGTTTAACTCCGCTGTTATTTATTAGTGCAACTGCCGCACCAGCCTTACTCGGAAAATTCACGCCTGCTGACCGCAGGACTCCAAGCCAAAACCGTACGCAGGGAACGCGAGGGCCAAAATGACCCTACGCAAAAACTGGTATAGACAAAACGACCTACTCACACGCATCCACCTCATCAGCACAGATCGATTCGGCACTTGGCTCTGCTTCATCTGCAGATCGCACTTCGGTATCAGACCCTGTTGCGGTCCGTGCCGAGACTTGATCATCATCCTCAGCGTCGAGCGCTTCGTTAAACTGCTGCTTCTGCCGCTCGATAAACTGCTTCATCTGATAGGTCACCGTGTCACCCAGCGGTACAAAGGTGCTGTAGTCTTCGTCGTACTCATTGAGACCGTCGCGAATATTAAATTCGGGCAGATGAAACAACTTGTTCAGCGCTTTGCGTCGCAGCTGCTCGGACACCTTTTCGGACAGGAAACCGCTAAAATCCGACGCCTCATCCAGGCTGTCGATAGCGGGCATATCGGCATCGGTCAGCGACTGCGCTTCGGCTATTTCTTCGGCTATTTCTTCGGCAATTTCTTCGGCAGTTTCTTCAGAAATGACCTCCAGTTCCGCCTCAGCCACTCGGCTAGACGCCTTATATGCAGGCTGAGGCTGGCTTTTTAGTCGTGACCAGCGATTGAGAAAACCAGCCTCCGAGACAGCTACAGGGCGATCAGACACGCTCACCTCCGGTGCTTTTCCAGGCGTTTTCAGGGCTGTTCTTATCGCTGCTTTTCCGTTTACCATGATGTCGGCGCTTGCTTTTACCCGCCTCGAGTTCGGGCTCACCATGTCGGCCTATAAAGCCTTCGATCCAACACTGAATCGCCTCGGGCATCGCGATCGAATAAACATCTTCTTCACCGCCGTCCATATAGGACGAGGCGTCATCCTGGCTGGCCGTCACCAGATATGGCTGCATCAACTCATCCTCCTCGCTACAGATCACAAACAACCGAGGATCGGTCGCACTCAGGTTAAAGCGGTAGGCGGCGCGTTCGTCCCGAAACAACTCCAGCGACAACCCGCTCCATCGGTAATCGATACTGCCGTCAGCGACCGGCAGCTCAATAACACTCAGCGCCTGGCGCTGCTCGCCGGTGCGGTCGCTGCTGCAGTCCTGCAGTGACCAGCTATCCACCTCCCACAAACCACGCTTGATGGACTGCTTGCGCAAGCTGACCAATAACGGCCAAAAACGATTCTCTGCTTGCGGTTGGCGCTCGGTTTCGGTGCTTTCGGTTTCAGCGGCGACAGTGGTGGCCGCGAGCAGTAAAGACGGTGACATAGTGACCTCTCTCGATGAACATCATGGAACCCCTAGAGCAATAACCGTTCCATCTCGCCCAACCGAAGCAACAACGGGTGCAGCGATAACCAAGCCCCCAAGCAAATAGTAAAAAAAGGGACAAAAGGTACCGCCTCATTTCTGTCCATGGACATTTTGACCCAACGAGAAACACACTCCGGCGCTACAACGCCAATCTTTGGGTCGTTGATTCGGGCACAGAACTTGCTCAATCCGAATAACTGCTTTTCTGACGCACCACAGTTTCTTACCGCGCTAAAGGTGTGACTGCTGCCACCCAAAGGACCGAACTATGACCAACAACTATCGCCCGCTGATGACTTGCGCTGGATTTCTTAATACCCACGAGGTCTCGGCCTGGGATGAACAGGGCGAATCGCGCCAAGTATCGATCGCGGGGGAAGCACCGCTGACCCTGTATGTCGATAAACAGGAGGTTGTCACGCTGATGACGCTGGGTAGCCATCCTGAATTACTCACCCTCGGCTACTTGCGCAACCAGGGCTTTATCGACAGGATCGAGCAGGTACGCAGCGTGCAGGTCGATTGGGAGGTCGGTGCGGTGGCCGTGGTCACGCATGAGGGTGTCAGCGATCTGGAAGCGAAGCTGCAGCACCGCACCATCACCACCGGTTGCGGTCAGGGCACGGTGTTCGGCGGACTGATGGAGAAGATCGATCAGATCGAGTTACCCGACGTGCGCCTGCCCCAATCCCAAATTTACGGTCTCCTCGATAGCCTGAAACTACACAACGAGGTCTACAAGAAAGCCGGTGCGGTACATGGTTGCGCGCTCTGCCAAGGGACCGAGGTGCTGAGCTTTGTCGAAGATGTTGGCCGCCATAATGCCGTCGATACCCTGGCTGGCGAGATGCTGCTCAACAGCATGAACGGCCACGACAAACTGTTTTATACCACTGGACGGCTGACTTCGGAGATGGTGATCAAGGTCGCCCAGATGGGCATCCCCATCGTCCTGTCCCGCTCCGGTGTGACCCGGATGGGAATGGAGCTGGCCCAGCAGGTCGGACTGATGCTGATTGGGCGCGCCAAAGGCCAACATTTCCTGGTCTTCAATGGCCACCCGCGCATCGATTATGATCAGCGCCCCGCGCTTCGTAGCCAGCCTGACAGCCAGCCGCGCGCAGCTTCTGAAGCAAGGAGGGCTTGAGCATGGTTGCCGCACTCTCCCCGGTCGACATCGCCTGCGCGCCACCCCGGTTTATGAATATAAAGCAGATATCTGAATACCTGCACCTGAATGAAAAGAAGGTCTACGCGCTCGCCAGCGAAGGCCAGATCCCTGCCACCAAGGTCACCGGTAAATGGTTATTCCCGCGCGATCTGGTCGATCAATGGTTATTCGAATCCAGCCATGGCGGGGTACTGCTCGATCGGCTTATCATCGCCGGCAGCGACGATCCGCTCCTGCACCGCGCCGTCAGCCAGGTGGCACAGCAAATTCAAACCAGCGCTATCGTCAGTTACTCCAGTACCGGCACCCGGCTCGGGTTATCACTGCTGGCACGGCAACGCGCCGATGTGTGCGCCATCCATTGGGGCCCTGCCGAAGAGAGCCACCTGCGTCACCCGGCGCTGCTCAGCCGGCACCGTCAACACAGCAAGTGGGTCCTGGTCCATGCGTTCAAACGCGAAATTGGCATCATCGTCACCCCCGACACCCGCATCAAATTCGACAGTATCCCCAGCCTGCTGCGCGCTGAACTGCGCTGGGCGCTACGTCAAGACGGCTCCGGTTCCAACCGGTTTATGGAAGAAGCACTGAGCCACTGCGGCTACACCCTGGAACAGCTGAACCGGACCGAACAAGGGCTGACCGAGCGCGAGATCGCCTCACAGATCGCCATGGGGCTGGCCGATGCAGGCCCCGGCGCCCGCAGCACCGCCGCCGAGTTCGGGCTCGATTTCGTGTCGATGGGTTGGGAGAGTTTTGACCTGGCACTGTACCGAGGAGTGTTCTTCCGCCGCCTGTTTCGCGAACTGATGCGACAACTGGAAAGCCCCGAGAGCCGACACCAGGCCCAGCGCTTAGGCGGCTATGATTTCAGCACCAGCGGCAAGCTGGTCTGGTCATCGTAACCCGTTTGCAGCTGTATTCTTGATTACCCATGATCTTCAGCTATCAATGCGCTGGACTCCTTGGCACCTATGCCTCTCGCCACTCGGCCATCGCGTGAACCTCCGAATACCGTGCGTGATATAATAGTGGAGTAGGAGTAGGTGAAAGAGGAGAACTGATATGTTAAATCTTGATTTCAACAATGGTAAAAAGGTCAACCTGCTTTCAGCACTTGCGGTGTTCACCATCGCCATGGGGTTTCTATTTTTTATCGCCGCGTCATCAAGCTCACAAACGTCTGCTGCTGTTTTGTTGATACTTTTCGGCTCCGCTTGGTATATTGGTAACCGGATGTACACTTTGTGGGAACATCACCCAAGCCATTAAACCTAAAACGGCGAATATACCTCAAGAGGCGCTGCTCGTTCGAAAAGAGCGAGCGGCTCCTTTGTGTCCAGGCTGTGAAAACAAAACCTGACGGTGAGCACCGGCGATAAAAATCGTTTTTTCGGACTTGAATGTGAGTTGAAGTAACTCTCGTGCGCGTTTTCTGATGGTTTTTTGGGCAACCACGAACCGCTCAAACGTTTTCACACATCTTGTGTCGTGAACGGCCATTTACCGTAGGCGCTTCCACTCAGGTACAAATGACGCGACGTTTCTCAAGCGATCTTTATGACTCCAGTCCTGAACCGCTGCTCAGGACTGGAATTCCTTCAATAATCGTCGTCGCTGGCCTTCATCTTGACTAGCTTACCTCTGGCAAGAGAGATAAGAAGAGCCGATATACGCTCATGCATGATAACCGTGTGATGGTTGCCACTTTCCTGCATGTGCTTACGTAATGAGTCTCGTACAGCTTTAACACCAGTAACATCAATCAGAATATCCAGCTCGTTACCTGCTTTTAAGATGTCTGCCATATCCGTCGTGGTGGGTATGTTGTTGTCTCTGGCAAGTGCGATCCCAGGTGCGTTATCGTTCATGTCGGCGATACCGATAATTTTGACAAAATCAGCGTTGACGAGCTGTTGCAACATTTCCATGGCTGCTTGACCCGCACCGATGATGCCTACTGTAAAGTGGTTCATATGTACCTTATCTCTCGAAAATATGACGTTTTATGGTTGTTAATATCAATGAACTAATTAGCTAGCCGTCTGCCGGACTTGACCGGTCGTAGCGAGGGGAAGACCGATTTGAGACAGTTTTCGAACTCTTTTGAGGCTAATAGTGGTTCTATTAAACGAAAAAAGGATGAAAATTGCCCCCCCTCTAACTTAAGAGAAGCGGCTTTCCCGCAGTAGATCAGCGTTAAGTCCGACAGGCTGCTAGACTCTATGGTACTGATGCTGACTCAGGGTTCAAGACATCTCTTGTTACTTTACATCAATACGTTGATTTCTCTCAACAGCGTGTCTTTGTACATGTTTTGTAATGCATCGACGGGTACTCTGGCCTCGAGAGTCTCCTTTGTTTCCAGCCTGCTATCGGCTCAGCATCTAGCAAGCTTCCGCTGACGGCACTAGACGACCCAAGCGGTCATTCCGCGACCAGGAACGCCAAGCATCACTGGCGCGGGCCAGCGAGCATCATCAACGAGGTTGCCGATCACGACGCTGGCCCGCGCCGGTACATGCGTTTGTTCGACAACGTGCCGTTCTCGTGTTTCAAGCCGACATGAACATGAAAGAAGCAGAACTCAGAATGCGCTCTTCCATTGTTCAGTGTCGACGAACCACCGCTCCTCGTAGATCTTGTTGCCTTTAAACTTGAACAGGACGGACAGCTGGGAGCCTGCAACCTTCTCGGACTTCCACTCAACGATCGAGATGGCTTCGTTTTCCCCTTCGATCTGACGCAGCCCGGTGATTTCGAAACCTGGCGGGAGAATCTCCCCAAGACCATCCAGCGCCGTGCGGAACGCCTGTCGCCCCTCAAGAACGTCGGCCTGCCCCGGCATGATGAACGTCATGTCCTCCACGTAGTCGGCCACCAAAGTATCGAAATCTCCGGCGCCGACCGCATCCCAGCCTCGTTGTACAATATCTTCTAAACTCATGGGTCTTGTCCTCCTCAACTAGTCTATTCGTTCGCGCTATGCGCTCGCCGAACATTTGTATATTTGGACCTTGTTAGGTTGGCTGGCAAGCCCTGAATTGGATATGTCAGAAGACTGTAAGTGGGGGGGGGTGACACAAAACCCCAACCACACTGCAGACTGTAGCTCTGAACAGTACTTGGAGCTTCCCTTTAAACCAAGACACCTTATAGCCATCAAACTCAGGGCCTTCTACGAGGGCAGCCCTTCTGCATGCCAGCGCAGTAGCCCTCCCTGGACATTGGCCACCTGCTCCCAACCCTCTTCACGCAGGATATTAAAAGCCATTGCCGAACGTCGTCCTGAGCGACAAAGGGCCATTACTGGCCGGTCCTGTGGGATCTCTTTTAGCCGGCCACGCAGCTGGTGCAGAGGGATATTAATAGCGCCGGCGATATGCACAGGCTCCTCGGCTTGCTCGGCGGCGTTGCGCACATCCAGTACGGCGACCTGATCTAAGTGTGTCGCGACCCACTCAGGGCACACTTCTAAAATACCGCTGTAGGTGGTCACGACTGGGGCCCAGTCAGGAGCCTGAGGAACCCTACCGTCGAGAGGGCGCCCAGCTCTCAGGTTGGCGGGCACTGCCTCATCCAATCTCCTTGGATGAGGCAGACGCATATTCTCCATATAACCGATGAAATCGGTCTCGTTTGCGCCTCCACCGATGCGCGGGTTGAAGCGTTTCTCTTCTCCGACCGAACTCTGGGCGCGCCCCTGGTAATCGTGCCCAGGGTAGATCAAACATTGGTCCGGCAAAGTAAATATCTGCTCGGTGATGGAGCGGAAAAGAGTAGCCGCCGAACCCTGTTGGAAGTCGGTACGACCGCAACCACGGATCAGCAGACAGTCGCCGGTAAAGGCCAGTGAATGATTGGCCAAAACCAGGGTGATGCAACCGTCGGTATGCCCTGGGGTAGCCCGTACATCAAGCCGCAGGTTTCCAATATCAATACGGTCGCCGTGGCTAAGGCCCCGGTCCAACCCCTGGATACCACTTCTCCCAGAGGCGGCGATCTTACAGCCCATATGCTGATTCATCAGGTAAGAAGCACTGACATGGTCGGCGTGACAATGGGTATCAACGCAGAGTACCAGCTGCAAACCCAGCTCCCGGATCAATGCCTCATCCCGGTTATACCGCTCGTAAACAGGGTCGATAAGCAGGGCCTGGCAGCTACGCGTGTCTCCCAGCACGTAGCTATAGGTGCAGGAAGAACTATCGAACAGTTGGCGGAACAGTAAAGACATCGGCTACCTCCCGAGCCCGAAGAAAGCAGGGCAATGATGCTTGTTTTAAGGATAGACGTTGTACGCATTGGAGGATTTTGGTCGAGACAGGAGGGCCCAAAGACGACTAACCATGAGCGGCTCCTTGTGTCGGCAAGAGACGCTCAAGGGGTTGGCTATGCTGTTGGGGCCACGAACGCCCTAAAAGCAAACAACAGGCTCAGGATTCGTTTCGCCACCCAAACGCTCAAGAATGCCGTAGCTGACCGACAACCCCAGCCCGGTCCCTCCTTTGCTTTACGTAAAGAAGGGATCGAAAATTCGCGGCAGCACGCTGCTATCGATACCACAGCCATTGTCCTTGACCAGCAGCACACCGTCACCCCGGTTGCGGGTGCGGATCGTCACCCGCCCCTGGCAAGGCTGAACCGCGATGGCATTCACCGCATTGACGATCAGATTTATCAACGCCTGCTGAGCAGAAACAAAGTTGCTTGTTTTTTGATCATGAACGATAATTTCATAATTGAAACTGTTTGGTGATAGACATGGCTAACAGCCTCAACAATGAACCTTTAGGTCCTTCTAACGCGGACATATTTCAGGCGACTCAGGTAGGACTCGCCAATATCTCCGAGCAGGTGGGTGAGCTAGGGTTGTCCGAGATACAGCTACTCATGCTGCTGGCAAGTAAGCGCCTTGGCTCATGGGTGCCGCTGCGCCAGGTTAAAACTGAGATGCCGGGGCGTTCCTGCGTAAAAGTTACCCGCGTTCTTCACAAGCTGGAGAGCATGGAGAATCCAGGCCGGCTTGTAATAATGCGACCCTCTGTCGATTCAGGAAGAGAAAAGGAACTGCGACTGACAGGCCAAGGCCTTAAGATAGCTAAGCTGTTCACTAAACCGTTCACAGAACTAGCTGACAAGGACAAAAGCCAAGAAAGTCCCGCCCTTCCCCAGACGTCGAGACGACACTACCTTACCGGTAAAACTGCGCTGAATATTCCATCAGAAAGAGGCACCGGTGACTGGCATTTCTTTGAAGTGTTTCAAGGCACTCATGGCCGCCCCCCCGGTCCATTCTTCGTAGCTGAAAAAGACCTATTGGATACATCTGAGCTGTTGCAGGATGAAGGCATTATCGAGTGTAGCCGCGCTCTTAAAGCTCAGGGAGCGCAGGCTAATCATCCTGTTTATGCGGCAGACCACCCTCGAGCCATGGCAGACATGCTCTACAGTGCGATCAAAAAAGACCTGCACTTTGAGAACAGCTACAACATCGACGATTGGTTTCCCGCCGCCAAGGACAAAAATGAACTCTTTCGCCTGGTCGGAAAACTCAAAGCAGGAATGTCATCACAACAATGGAATCGTTTGGATAGTTGGATCAGTCAATGGAAGAAACCACACTCGAAAGCAACGGCATGACTCCAGAACAGAAGCAGCATATTGAGATCATGCGCTTGATCGCTCAGAGCTTTTCCGACACGCCGATGATCCTGAAAGGCGGTACCAGCTTGCTGTTGGGTTACGGACTCAACCGTTACAGTGAAGATCTGGATTTCGACTCAACCAAGGCGATCAACGTTGATGCCCGTATAGTTCAAGCACTACGCACAACCAAGATCAGTATCGAATCAAACGAGATCAAGAAAGACACCGATACCGTTAAACGCTGGGTGCTTCGTTATAAAGGCCCGGATGGTGACGGCTCGCTAAAGATAGAGGTTTCTCTACGCCAGGGCGAGATCTCCGAAGACCTAATTACCGAAATCGCTGGTATCAAGATTTATCATATCGAGTCTCTGATTACCCAAAAACTTAATGCAGCAGACAATCGGGCCAAGGTGCGTGATCTATACGATATCGAGTTTTTAGCACGACAATACGGTGATCATTTCAATCTACAGCAAATTGAACGTCTAGTGGGTCTGGCTGAAGATCCTGCGGAGATAGTCGAACGATATATGCTCGATCATAGCGAAGACAGTATTCTTTCCTTCTTCGATTTAGATGATCTGGCTATGGCGCTTTATGATCAAGCGGAGCGTCTCTCAGACCCTAGAAATTAGAAGAGGCTTCCCGTGCTTCTCCTTGTTCAAATAACAGCTATGACTTTCCATTTTAGTAACACTGCAAGTGACTCCGAAACAACAGCGCGAAACAACAGACTCAGGTCTGCGTTTTGCCTGTTAGGTCTCGCTTTCTTGATTCGATCTACTATTCGAGTACCCACAGGTATTGGCAGAATGGATCAAGTTATCGCGGCTAGAGCGACTTAGAGAGGCCGGTTGCATCCTGGCTGAACGTTGTGGGTAATCAGGTCTACATTAACGTAGGTATTAACAGTCTGTACTGTCGACTGCAGCGGGGCAGCCAATCGTTGCGCGACCAGGAAGAGTTCAACGGGTTCAAGCGGCGGCACCCTGATCAAAAGTCCCTACAAAAAAACCCACAACGGCGAAAAAAGGCCTACACAATACTCCGAATCAACGCTTCTTCGGCCTCATCGATTTTAGGATCGAGCGGCAGAAACACGAAGAAGCAACTACCGCCACCCAGCCGTGAACGTACCGCAATTTCGCCACCCAAACGCTCAAGAATGCCGTAGCTGACCGACAACCCCAGCCCGGTCCCGCCTTTGCTGCGCGTAAAGAAAGGATCGAAAATTCGCGGCAACACGCTGCTATCGATACCACAGCCGTTGTCCTTGACCAGCAGCAGAACGCCGTCTCCCCGGTTGCGGGTGCGGATCGTCAGCCGCCCCGGGCAAGACTGAACCGCGATGGCATTCACCGAATTGACGATCAGATTGATCAGCACCTGCTGTAGCTGTTGCGGATTGCTTCTCAGGGGTCGACTGGCGCGCAGATCGAGCTGCAAGCGGATCGATTTCCTGGCCAGATCATGGCGTACCAGCACCAGGGTATCCTTGATCACCTGGTTAACATCCATCAGGATCAACTCCGTGCTGTAATCGTTGGGACGCGAGTACTGGAGCAGGTTCGTGATGATGGCGCGAATACGATAGACCTGCTCGACAATCAGCGCCGCATCACGCTTAACCGGTACGCCCGCCTCACCCAGCTCCATCATCATCAGGTCCATGTTGCCCAAAATAACCGCGGTGGGATTATTAATCTCGTGGGCGATACCGGCGGTTAATTCTCCAATCGCCGCCAATTTCTCTTTGGCCACCAGCTGCTGCCGGGCACGGGTGAGCAGGTTGAGATTGTGCTGCAGATCGATTGTGCGCTGCTGCAGCTGCTCGGTACGCTCGTTCACTTTGAGTTCCAACTGGTCGGCGTCAGCCTGTATCTGCTGCTGCTGCGCGCTCAGCTGATCCAGCATGGCATCGAACTGCAGCGCCAGCATGCTCAGCTCATCATGGGTATCGAGCGGACCGATCCGCACCTCCTGGCCATAGCGCACCTGACGCATCACCCGCGCCATCACTTCGATCGGTTTGAAGATGGACTTGGCCCCGACTACGGCCAGGGCGACACTGAGCAGCGTCACCAGCACAAACAGCGTGGCCAACCAGCGCAGCGCTTGAAAATAACTCTCCTTGAACGGTGCCTCAAGAAAACCGGCATAGAGCATGCCGATCCTCTGGCCGTAGATATCAACAATCGGCTCGTAGGCCGAGATGTACCATTCACTGACCACGAACGCCCGATCGATCCACTTCTCGCCGCGCTCAAGCACCTGCTCATGAACCTCTTGGGAGACCAGGGTTCCGATCGCCCGCTGCGAGGGCGAGTCCAATCGACGGGGCACATTGGTGTTGATTCGTACATCGTGGAGGAACACCGTCACCGTGCCCAGACTCTCTTCCACCAGGCTACCCTGGCCGTAGACCAGCTGTTTCAGGGCATCGACAAAGTCGAAGTTACCGTTCACCAACACCCCGCCGCTCAGGTATCCACGCACCGCACCCTCGCTATCCCAAAGCGGGTAATAACTTAACAGAACCATACCGCGATCTTCGGCGTTGCGGGTCTGCGGTAGCGCCCGTGGCGTGTCCTGAATAGGCAGATCAACCGCCGCCGCCAGCGCCGGATCTATCCGATGCAGCTCCGGGTTGGAAAACAGCGCCACCCCGGCGCTGCCATTTTCTAACCGGGCCCGCGTCATCAACGGGTGACGATTCATATCACAACCGAGCGAACCGAGCAGGTCGCAACCCTCGGCATCGAGCAGATAGACAAAATCAAATTCAGAGCGCTGCTGCAGTCGCGCCAACTGTGTCTCCAGGGGGCGCGCATCGGCACGCGCGGAGAACAGCGCCTGCGCCGCTTGCTGAAACAGGTAGGATTCGGCAACCAGTGACAGCTGGTGCAGGTAGCCCTGCTGACTCCGTTCGAAGGCATCGTGCGCGACCGCCAGATCAGTATTGACCTTCATCAGCAACTGCCGATAACTGACCTCGTTACTCCACAGATAGGCCATGCCGATGACCACCGGCATCACCAGCAGGATCGGAAACAACACCAGCGCCAGCAGACGGTAACGCAGATTACTCGCGATCCGTTGATACAGACGCCTGAACATCAAGCGAGGGCCGCTTCGTTCCAGCCCTGTAGCTTCCGGTCCAGGGTTTTACGCGCAATCCCCAACTGTTTGGCGGCCTGGGTTTTATTACCGCCAGACAGATCCAGCACGCGCAGAATGTGCTCCTTCTCGACCTGGTCCAGATCCCAGTCCAGCGGGTAGCCGGTCTCCTCATCGCAGTCCGTGGGCGCATCGCCCCGCAACGCCTCGGCGGGTAAGCGCCCTAGCAGCAGACAGCGCTCGATCAGGTTCTTCAGCTCGCGGATATTACCGGGCCAGTCATAACGCTCCATCAACAACAGGTCGTCATGGCTGAACGGGATCGCCGGCAAACCCAGTCTTTTTGCCAGCTGATCCGAGAAATGCTGCACTAGCAGATTGATATCCTGACTGCGCTCGCGCAGCGGCGGTACCCGCAAACGCAACACATTGAGGCGGTAAAACAGATCCTGACGGAAGTTTCCCAGTTGCGCCTCCTGCTCAAGGTCGCGATTGGTAGCGGCAACCAGGCGCACATTCACCGGGATATCACGCTCACTACCCAGCGGACGAATCCGCCCCTCTTCCAACACCCGCAGCAACTTGGATTGCATCAGCAGCGGCATCTCGCCGATCTCATCCAGAAACAGGGTCCCCCCGTCGGCATAGCGAAACAGACCGTCGCGCGACTGCTGGGCACCGGTAAACGCCCCGCGCACATGCCCAAACAGCTCTGATTCAATCAGCTCGGGGGCTATCGCACCGCAGTTAATCGGCACAAACGGGCCTTTGCGCAGACTCAGCCGGTGGATCGCATTGGCAACCAGCTCTTTACCGGTGCCCGACTCCCCTTCGACCAGCACCACCGAGGGGGTGGGTGCCACGCGGGCAATCAGCTGGCAGAGCGATTTGATCGGGGCACTGTTACCGATCATTCCCTCCATCGAATAGAGCGCATCAAGCTGGCGTTTGAGGACAAAATTCTCGCGCCTTAACTGACGCTGCTGCATACACCGCCGGACTGCCGTGATCATCTGCTCAAGCCGGAAGGGTTTAAGAATGAAATCGGAGGCACCAATCCTTAGCGCTTCGATCGCCTTATCCAGCTCAGCGAACGCGGTCATAAAGATGACATCGGATTGCAGCCCGTGACGAGCCACATCGGTCAACCATTCGACGCCGGAAATCCCCGGCAGGCAGATATCGACAATCAACAGGTCAAAATGACAGCGACTGCGCAGCGCCTCGGCCTCTTCTGCCGAACCCACCGCCTCGACCAGACTGTACTCTTTAGCCAGCGCGCGTTGCAGAAAGTCCCGGATCCCCGGTTCATCATCGACGATCAGCACCGACAATGGCTGACGGCCCTGATCCGACTTCCTACCTGGATCAGAGATCTCTGCCGCAGCGGCCATAGGATTGTCAGAATTGTCGGGAAAGGAAAGCATCACACAGTCACCTCTAATTATTATAAGTACATCGGCTGATCTGGCGTATGCAGAACGTATGACGGGGCCATCAGGCGCAGCAAAAGCGGCTGCCCGACTTAATGCTGACAACCCGCTAGCGCTGAACCCGTTATGTTCGCCCCGGGCAAGCAACAGAGTCAATTAAACTGACGTATAAGCTGGGCATCCACGCTCCGCCCCGCCCCCGGCGTGTCATTTTGACCCTGCCCAACCACAGCCTGGGTCATTTTGCCCCCTTCGGGTTAGCAAATCGAGCGCTAAACCCGTTCTGCTTAGTCGCTGGCGCCCTTCTACTGCCTCTACGAGGCTTTTTTCATGGATGGCACTTTAATTGCAACAATCATAACCAGGAGATAACCAGGTGATAACTAAGCGTCCTGCGCCCTACCCTAAGTACGCCGCAGCCTTTGCTCATTTAATAATTTCAGACTCCAGCCACCAAACCGGTACGCCTGCTAACAGGAAAAAATGATGACCACCGCACTACGTACGTTTCTATCGTTACTGCTATGCCTGCCGCTAGGCGTGGCTAGCCCGCTGCTGCAGGCCGATACGTTGCGCCTGGCCACCACCACCAGCACCGCCAACTCGGGGCTGCTGGAGGCTATTCTGCCCGAGTTTCAACGCCTGACCGGCACCGAGGTGCAGGTGATCGCTGTCGGCACCGGTGCCGCACTGCGCATGGGCCGTGATGGCGATGTCGATGTCCTGCTGGTGCACGCGCCTAACGCCGAGCAAACCTTTGTCGACCTGGGTTACGGCCAGCAGCGCACCGGGGTGATGTATAACGATTTTGTGCTGGTTGGCCCGACCTCGGATCCTGCACAGATCCGTGCCCAGCCTGACGCGACCTCGGCCCTGCGGCAGATCGCCGAGCGAGGCGCGCTCTTTATCTCCCGAGGTGATGATTCGGGCACCCATAAAAAGGAGAAACAACTGTGGCAACTGGCCAGCACTGCGCCCGCTGGCAACGGCTACCGGGAAGCCGGACAAGGGATGGGCAAAGTCCTGCAGATCAGCAGCGAGATGGGCGCCTACACGCTGACCGACCGGGGTACCTGGCTGGCCTATGCCAACAAAGTCGATCTGGAGCTACTGCTGCAAGGCGACCCGCGCCTGTTCAACCCTTACAGTGTCATCCAGATCAATCCACAGCGGTTCCCCGATCTCAACCATCAGGCCGCTGCGGCCTTCCGCCAGTGGCTGGTGTCCAAACCGACCCAGCAACGGATCGCCGACTTTCGGATCAATAACCAGCCCCTGTTTGTGCCCTCGGCAACTAGCGCCGCTGGCAGCCTGTCGGACTTGACCGATCGTAGCGAGAGGAAGACCGATTTGAGACAGTTTTCGAACTCTTTTGAGGCTAATAGTGGTTCTATTAAACGAAAAATAGAGCGGGAAATGGCCAAAGTCGGCTTACTCGTAGTAGATCAGCGTCAAGTCCGACAGGCTGCTAACCACTTCAAATCGCCGGAGTAACCCTTGGAAATCCTGGGCGCTACCACATCCGATGCGATCCGCCTACTGCTCAGTGGCAACACCGAGCTGTGGTCGATCATCGGCATCTCGTTTAGCACCACCCTCAAGGCGATGATTATCGCCACTCCGCCCGCTTTTTTGCTGGGCTACCTGCTCAGTGCAGGCCGCTTTCCCGGCCGCTGGGCCCTGATCTCGCTGTTCAACAGCCTGCTCAGCGTGCCCACCGTGGTGATCGGATTACTGCTGTATATTCTGCTATCGCGCAGCGGCCCACTGGGCGACCTGAAACTGCTCTTTACCGAAACGGCGATGGTGCTGGGTCAGATCGTGCTGGCGTTTCCGGTACTGGTCGCCATGAGCCTGGCCAGCTTCAAGGCCGCCGACCGCAGCCTCTGGGAGACCGCCCGCACGCTAGGGGCATCCCCCTGGCGCGCCTTCGCAACCCTGATCTACGAGTTGCGTTACGGATTGGCGGCCGCCTGTATCGCCGCCTACGGCCGGATCATCTCCGAGGTCGGCTGCTCGATGATGATCGGCGGCAACATTCTCCATCACACCCGCAACATCCCCACCGCCATCGCCCTGGAAACCAGCCGAGGTGAATTTTCTCAGGGGATCGCCCTGGGGCTGGTTCTGCTGCTCCTGGCACTGGCGCTCAATATCTGCATCACCTACCTGCACCGCCGCAGCGAGGCTTTATCATGATCTACACCCGCCCTGCTGCGCCCGACTCCGAGGACCGAGGACCGCGCATGATCCGCCCTCGCGAGTTACTGCTGGACGCCCGCCAGCTTAAAAAATGCTTCGGCAAGCGGCCACTGCTTGCTATCGATTCCGTGGCGCTTTACGCGGCAGAAGCGGTCCTGCTGACCGGCCGCAACGGTGCGGGAAAGAGCACCCTGCTGAAGATCCTGGCAGGATTGGAAAGCCATGACGGCGGCAGCCTGAACTACCGCGGGGTTCAACTCAATCGACGCCAGCACCGCAATATCGGTGGCAAAGTAATCTACCTGCACCAGCACCCCTGCCTCTTCGATGCCAGCGTGTCCACCAACGTCGGCTATGGCCTCAATAAACTGCCAAAAAATCAGCAACAACAACGCATCGCTCAGGCCCTGGCCTGGTCCGGCCTGTCGCACCTGGCACCGCGCAACGCCAAAACCCTGTCGGGTGGCGAAAAGCAACGCATCGCCCTGGCACGCGCCTGGGTGATGCAACCGGAGCTGTTACTGCTGGATGAGCCGACCGCCAATATGGACGCCGAATCCCGCCAACAAACGCTGTTTCTGATCCGCCGCCTGATCAACGAAGGGATGGGGGTCGTACTCTGCAGCCATGAGTTCAAGGCCGACCATCGGCTGATCCAGCGTGAGTTGCACCTCAATGCGGGACAGCTAACCGAACGCATGCTGAACCCGATAACCGCGCAGCCATCACCCCCTGCGCATACCGCACCACCCAAGCAACATCACTTACGATTGACCGAGGCCTGATATGAACCCCATTCCCCACTCCGCGATCAGCGCCCTGATTCTCGCCGGTGGCCGCGCCCAACGGATGGGCGGTCACGACAAAGGGTTGGTCGAGCTCCGCGGCCAACCGATGATCTGTCATGTCATCGCCGCCTTGACCCCACAGCTGGAGCTGATCCGCATCAACGCCAACCGTAACCAGGCCCGCTATGCGGCACTTGGGCAGACACCAAAAATCATGTCGGACCCAGCCGCAGGGGCAACAACCCCGCACGCAACGCAACGCCCTTTCGAGGTGATCAGTGATAGCCTGAGCAACTTCCAAGGGCCGCTGGCTGGCATCGCCGAGGGTTTGCAGAGCTGCCCGACCCCCTGGATGCTGGTAACGCCGTGCGACACCCCGTTGCTGCCGCGGGACCTGGTCCGACGCCTGGCGGCACAGGCCGGACAAGAGGCGGCTGAGATTGCGGTGGCCCACGACGGCCAGCGGATGCAACCGGTGATCAGTCTGATCAAGCGCGAGCTGCTGGAGTCGCTACAGCACTACCTAAGCAGCGGCGAGCGCAAGATCGATCGCTGGTATGCCAGCCATCGCGTCTGCTGCGTCGACTTTAGCGATCAACCCACGGCGTTTCTCAATATCAACTCCGTGACCGATAAGCAGCTGTTGGAGAATCACGCCGTATGACCACCTCTATGACCACCTCTATGACCAAACGTATCAGCTCACCGGGCACCTCAGCGACCTCCTCGCCAGCCACCTCACCCAGCGCCTCACCGATCAGCTCGCCGCTGCCGCTGATCGGCATCGCGGCCTTCAGCGGCACCGGCAAGACCACACTGCTGAAACAAGTGCTTCCGTTATTGCAGCAACGCGGCGTTCGGGTCGGTGTGATCAAGCATGCCCATCACCGCTTCGACATCGATACGCCCGGTAAAGACAGCTACGAACTGCGTCACGCGGGTGCCGGACAGATGCTGATCGGCTCGCGCAACCGCTGGGCCTTGATGACCGAAACCCCCGAAGAGCAGCAGGATCCGGATCTCAACTATCTGATCCGCCAACTCGACCCCAGCCGCCTCGACCTGATCCTGGTGGAGGGGTTCAAACACCTACCCTTCCCTAAAATTGAACTGCACCGCCCCAGCACCGGCAACCAATTGCTATTCCCTAACGACCCCCATATAGTGGCGATAGCCCACGATGAGACCCTGCCGGTTGCGACCCAGCTACCGCAACTGGACATCAACAGTCCAATTGCGGTAGCCAATTTTATTGTCAGCTACTGCCAGCCCGGAAACGTCGTTAACATCAATATGTCCAGTGGCAAGCGGAACTACGCCTCATGAGCCCAACCATCTCCCCCCAACAAGACCACCCAGCACTGAACCAAGAACTGCATAAAGAGCCGCAACAAGAGCAGCACCAATGCTGCGGCGGCCCCGCCACCGGCCTGCTACCCCTGGCGCAGGGGCAGCAGCAAATATTGCAGGCGATCGAGCCGCTGCAACAACGCATGCAACTGGATCTGCGCAATGCACAAGGCCGGATCCTGGCGCAGGAGGTGATCTCATCGATCAACGTGCCCGCCTACAACAACTCGGCGATGGATGGCTACGCGGTGGCCAGCGCCGACATTAACCGCGCGGGCGAGACCCGGCTGCAGGTGATCGCCAGCGTCCTGGCCGGCCACCCCTACCACGGCACTCTGCAACCTGGGCAGTGCGTCAAAATCATGACCGGCTCAAAGATGCCCGATCAGCTCGATACCGTGATCATCAAAGAGGTCTGCCACTGCGAAGACCTGGACAGCGACACCGCACCCCACCCCTATGTGCGTTTTCCGGCTGGCGCCAAGGCGGGCCAAAACCGACGCCTGGCCGGCGAAGATCTGGCCCGGGGCGCGGTGGCCATCCCGGCGGGTACCCGTCTCGGCGCCGCCGAACTGGGAATGATCGCCTCACTAGGCCAGGCCGAAGTCTGCGTCTACCGCAAACCCCGGGTGGCCTACTTCTCAACCGGTGATGAGATCCGTAGTCTCGGCCAGACCCTTGAAGCAGGCCAGATCTACGACTCCAATCGCTACACCGTCACCGCCATGCTGCGTTCACTGGATATCGAGGTCATCGATCTGGGGGTTATTCCCGACCGCCCCGAAGCGATCGAAGCGGCGCTGCTGCAGGCCAGCACTCAAGCAGACGTGGTGCTCAGCTCCGGTGGCGTCTCCCTAGGTGAGGCCGACTTCGTTACTGAGGCTCTGGAGAAACTGGGCCAGGTCGGATTCTGGCGCTTAGCGATCAAACCCGGTCGCCCCCTGGCCTTCGGCAAGGTCGGCGAAGCGCTGTTTTTCGGCCTGCCCGGAAATCCGGTGGCGGTGATGGTGTCCTTCCTGCAGCTGGTCAAACCGGCCCTGCGTAAACTCGGCGGCGAAGCGCACTGGCTACCCCTGAGCGGACAGCTACCCTGCGCTGAAGCGCTGCGCAAAAAGCCGGGCCGTACCGAGTTCATCCGCGGCATTATCGAGACCGACGCCAACGGCCTGCCACAGGTCCGCAGCAGCGGCCACCAGGGCTCCGGCATTCTCACGTCGATGAGTCAAGCCAACTGCCTGATCGTACTCAGCGAAGACCAGGGCGATATAGCGACGGGCGATCTGGTCCAGGTACAGCCCTTTGCGGGACTGCTATAAAGACCGGCATCGCGCTCGACAACGGGCGCGGCGCGCGGCCAGAATCAGCCGAGCCTTAGCCGCAGCCCCCCTCGGCGGCGGGGCGGGTTCATCGCGGGGATTGTAGCAACCCTCGCGTGGCCACTAACCAGGCTCAATGACACTGTAGCCATAGTCAAAAACGCTGATACATATTTCATACGAATTCCTGCATCCAAAACCGAAGATCGTCGCAGGGCGATCTGAGCGGCGGCAGTATCGGGCCCGACTAAAGGTTACTCAGGAGCGGTCTAATTCAAAGGCCCTTGCCATTTCCGGCTGATAGATTCACAACGCACAAACACATGCTAACTATGCGTGATTAGCGTAACTCAACCCAAAGCTAACATGGCGGTCATCTGATGAGTGAAACGAGACTAGGAGGCTGACCGAGAATAGCGAGCGTAGCGAGAGAACTGTATTTTGAGTCAGATTTGTCGTTCATTTGCGAAGAATAGTGGTTCTATTTGCCAAGAATGAGCGTCAAATCTGGCCAAAATACGGGTTTCGCAGTAGGTCAGTCTATTCTCGGTCAGGCTCCTAGATAGAGCAGCGTTTGTGACAACCGTACTGATATTACTACTGTCCGGTTGTAGCGGGGGGAGTGATTCAACGTCACCAACGGTACCGCTTGCTAATGCCGGTGATGATCAACTGGTCACTCTGGGCACCCAGTTCACCCTTGATAGCAGTAGTAGTACTGACCCGCAAGGTGAGAGTCTGCGTTATAACTGGAAAATGATCGCCCAACCCATTGACAGTTTTGCTCCGCTATCCGATCCAACGGCAGCCAGTCCCACCTATACTCCAGATAGGGGGGGGGCTCTGGGTTAGATGCAGAGGGGTCTAGCCTTTTGCCAGCCAAGACACTCAGTGGCCGATTTGTGTCGCTTCTTGCCGCTGGCTCGCGCTCGAATCGACGTCACCTGAGTGACGGCTCCTTTAGTCGGGCTATGGGCGCGTAGCAAGTGAATCTGTCGCTCTGAGCGATACAACATTATTACTTAGTATGTGGCTTTAATTCCGAGTAGGGCTCTTTGTTACTCGCCTACAGTAGGTGCTTAAACCGACACCAGACAGCTACCGCGGTCTAAACGCCTGAGCACGGCGACAGCCCCTACCGCCACCACCGTGCGGTCCCTCTCACGATAAAGATCAGACCCTGGCCAGCTGCGCGGCGTCCGCCAGATGCAGCGTCTGAGTCGGGTACGCTATCTCGGCCCCCCGGTTAGCGATAATCTGCATGATCTTGAGCATCACATCCTGCTTAATCGCATGAAACTCGACCCAGTCGGTGGTCTTGGTAAAACTGTAAACAAAGAAATCCAGCGAACTGGCGCCAAAGGCGTTGAGGTTGACGATTAGGGTCTGGCGGGTATCGATCGCGGGATGCTGCTGCAGCATCGCCCGTACCTCATCAATAATTCCCTGCACCGCAGCTGCATCTTCATAACGCACCCCCAGGGTTTCGTAGATGCGCCTATGGGTCATCCGCGACGGGTTCTCGACCGAGATACTGGCGAAGGTGGCATTAGGCACATACAGCGGGCGCTTATCGAAGGTGCGAATGCGGCTCTGACGCCAACCGATATATTCGACGGTGCCCTCGATCTCTTGATCGGGCGAGCGGATCCAGTCCCCCACCACGAAAGGCCGATCGAGATAGACCATCAGGCCGCCGAAGAAGTTGGCCAGCAGATCCTTGGCCGCAAAACCGACCGCGATACCACCAATACCACCAAACGCCAGCACCCCGGAGATGCTGAAACCCATCGACTGCAGCACCACCAAGACCGAGGTAATAATCACCGAAGCGCGTAATAATTTACTGATAGCCTGGGCGGTGGTCTCATCCATCGGTTTACTGACCCGCGCGGGGTCCACCAGACCCGACTCGACACCCCGTACCAGACGCAACAGAAACCAGGCTAACAACAAGATCACGCTGACATCCCGAGCCGGCTCAATGATGGCCAGGAGTGTGGTCTCGGTTCGTTGATCGATGGTCCGCGCGGCCCAACTCACACCCAGGGCCCAAACCATCAGGATTGCCGGTCTGCGCAACGCCAGCAACAGGATGTCATCCCAAATATTACGCGTCTGTGTAAATTTGCTAGCCAGCCGATTAAAAAGCCGACCCAGTAGAAAGCTGGCCAACAGGGTTACAAAAACAACGGTAAAAACTTCAACAATCCAAAACTGTTCGGGATTCTGCAGCCCTAATTGATCCCAAAGCTGTTTCATTGTCATCTTCACTCCTTTACGGTCTTAACGACATGTTATTAACGACATCAGCGCTAACGATTTAATTGCTCAGCGCAGCTAATTGCTGCCGTACCTGCTGCCAACGCCTGCTTTGCTGCAAAACGTCAAGCCCAACCTGCCGCCGCGCCTTCATGCTGGACACCCGAGCAGCATCGGTAAGCCCTTCAGCGTCGAGCCAGTGCAACACCTCAAGCGCGGCCTGGGGCTGGTTGCAGACCAACAGCATATCGCAGCCCGCCGCCATTGCTGCGGCTGCCCGCTGGGCATAACTTCCGGCGATCTCGGCACCGGCCATACTCAGGTCGTCACTAAAGATCACGCCATTAAAGCCCAGCTGCTGGCGCAGGATGGTCTGTAGCCAGTAGTGAGAAAAACCTGCCGGCTGTGGATCACAGGCCGAATAAACCACATGCGCGGGCATCACTGCATCCATCAAGGGTGCATCCATCGAGGGCGAATCCATTAACGAAGCATCCGTAACAGGTGCATCATCTGACCGCAACTTTTGCGAAAAACGTGCGAACGGGCGCAGGTCTTGCGCCTCAATCTGTGCCATAGCGCGCGGATCGATCGGCATCTCCAGGTGAGAATCTGCACCTACACCGCCATGGCCGGGAAAATGCTTGCCGGTGGTGGCCATACCCGCTTCGTGCATCCCCGCCATCAAGGCGGTAGCCAGAGGCTCGACCGCGTCACTGTCGGCACCAAAACCGCGATCACCAATCACCTCGCTGATCCCCCTGTCCAGATCAAGCACCGGTGCAAAGCTGATATCGATGCCGTAAGCCAGTAACTCTGAGGCAAACAACCAACCACAGTCACGGGCCAGCGCTAAACCAGCCGGTGGGTCTTTACGCCAGAGCTCGCCCAGTTTCGCCATCGCCGGAATCCGGGTAAAGCCATGACGGAACCGTTGTACCCGTCCCCCTTCATGATCCACCGCGATCAGCAACTCCGGCCGCAGCTGGCGAATACTATCGGTCAGGGTGAGTAGTTGCACGGGCGATTGGTAGTTACGACTGAACAGGATCACCCCGCCCACTGCTGGGCGCTGCAGCAGCAATCGCTCCGCAGCACTGAGCTGGGTTCCCTCTAAATCAAGCATCAACGGGCCAGCAGTCATCAAAACTCCTTAGTGTGTGTGGACATCTTCGTTAACCACATCATGGGCATAGGGGGGTATAAGGGCTAGAGGATCAATCAGGGATCAATCTGCACCGGAGTGCCGGGACTGACACGATCAAACAACCAGACCATGTCATCATTACGCATCCGGATACAGCCGTGAGAAAGTGGTTGCCCCATGGGTTCGGTATCAGGCGTGGCATGAATATAGATGTAACGTTGCATGCTGTCACAATCTCCCAGGCGGTTAAAGCCGGGGACACAACCACTCAACCACAGGATTCTACTGAGAATCCAATCACGAGCAGGATACTGGCGGGCCAGCTCAGGGGTGTAGATCTCACCACTCGGACGCCGTCCGACAAAGACACTATGGTCTGCGCAATCGGCTCCGATTTTGGCTCGAATCTGATGCAAGCCCCGGGGGGTACAACCGCTGTCTCGCCGCTCACCCAATCCATTGCGGGCAGAGGAGATGCTGAAGCAGGCCAATACCCGATCACCCCGGAGCAGCCGGAGCTGTTGCAGGCCAATTGCAATATGAATGCGACAACCGGGATCCGAACTCATTATTGCGGTTCAGGCTCTGTATCAGTGGCAGCTGCGGGCACCAGATCGACCACAGAGGGCTCTGACTCATCCGCTGAGGGCTTTGCTGCATCCGCTGAGGGCTCTAATTCATCCGCTGAGGGCTCTAATTCATCCGCTGAGGGCTCTGCATCATCTTCAGAAAAGAAGGGTGAGTGCATCGCTGCCGAGATGGGACTATAGGTAACCAGATCTGATTCGGAACGAAATCCGGCGGCCAGGAAGGCAACCAGGCGATGGAACACTTCGGCCTCAGAGGCCTGCAGCCCCAGCAGAGTCTGCTCATATCCGCTCAACAGGCCGTGGCGCGCTAACGGCAACACCGCAGCACCGACCAGGAAATGACAGCGCCAGAAAAATTCGCTCTGACTTAACATCGGCACCCTAAGACTAACCTGCCGCATAAAACGTCTGAAACTGCAGCCATAGCGGCGATCCAGAAAACTCCGCAGGGCGTCGTCAGAACTCAGATAGGCCTGCCCCACTAAGCGCATAAACAGACACACCCCCTGTGTGTCCTGTTCAACCGCTTTGAGCATCGCGCTGATCATCAGCTCCAGCAGATCTTCCAGTGACAGTTCGGTGGCGGAAGCTTCGTGGTCGTCGAGCTGGCGCTCCATATCCTGGCACAGGGGGGTCAGATAACGCTCAGCCACGGCGTGAATCAGCGCATCCCGCGATCCGAAATGGTAGTTAATCGCCGCCAGATTGACGCCAGCAGCCTGAGTAATATCACGCACCGAGGCGTGTTCAAACCCTTTTTTAGCAAATAACTCTACCGCGGTATCGAGAATACGCTGAACAGTAGGCTTCGTTACGGTCACTACAAACTCCTTGGAAACAAACCTGCGAATAAGCCGACGAGGCTCGTTGCCTAAGGGCGTTATTTATCAGCTCCCTTAGACAGCTGCGATCTAATTGCTCTTGAGTATAATCAAATCGCCCCGAATGAAGACGCTCTTTAGGAGAAAAATCGACTCCGGTGAGCCCGTTCCCACCAAGTCAGCAGCACCCGGTCCAAAGATCCGGAGACCATGCCGCCCAGTCGCTCACTGAGGGTTTTCTTCAGTACGAAGCGGACCTGATACACATCCCCCTCCTCGCAGGCATTGACAAGATATTCATCGCTGGTGCTAATCGCATCGATCAACTGATGCTCGAGCGCACGCTTGCCGAACCATACATCGCCGTTTGCTACCCGTTCAATATCGAGCTGCGGCCGATGCTCGGCCACAAACTCTTTGAACAAGAGATGAGTATCCTCAAGATCTTCAACGAACTTCTTGCGATCCTTGTCGGTGTTTTCACCAAACATGGTCAGTGTACGCTTGTGCTCTCCGGCGGTAAGCATCTCTATATCAATATCGTGCTTTTTTAACAGCCGGTTAAAATTGGGGATCTGCGCCACGACACCGATCGAACCCAGCACCGCAAAAGGGGCCGCTATTAATCTATCGGCGATACAGGCCATCATATAGCCGCCACTGGCAGCCACTCGATCTACCGCGATCACCAAGGGGATATTCTGATCGCTGATGCGCTGCAACTGTGAGGCCGCCAAACCATAGGAGTGCACCATGCCGCCTGCGCTTTCAAGCCGCAGCACCACCTCGTCCTGCTCCGTTGCCAGAGACAGGATGGTGGTGATCTCTTCGCGCATCGGCTCAACATCGGAGGCAGAAATATCGCCGTCAAAATCGAGCACAAACACCCGCTTTTTATGCTCTTTCTCGACATCTTCGCCGCGCTTACGCTGCTTGGCCAGTAATTTTGCTTCTGCTTTATGCTGCTTCTTTTCATCTTTAAGCTGCTGTTTCAGTACATCCTTATCAAGCACGTAGTCTTTGAGCGCATGACTCATATCTTCCAGCGACTCATTGAGGTGATGAACCTCAATATACCCCTCACCATCGTGTTTATTGCGCGAAGCGAGTTGTGCAGCAGCACCGATCACCAACAAAACAGCAGCCACAAAGGTCGCCACCTTGGCCAGAAACAGGCCATATTCGTACAAAAACTCCACCTAACTACTCCGCAGCTGATCGTAAAGCGCCGATTGTAACAAAACCCTGCCCAACCGACAGACTTTTACGTCGGCACGATTAAACCCCGCCGACCGTTATCAACCCCGGTACCAAGCTGGTAATATGACCGGCTACTCAGAACCCAAGCCTGTCGAGCCGATTATGAAAACTGTCACCGAGGTGATCCAAAAACTCCCAAGCAAATTTCAACCTGATGCAGCGCAGGGGCTCTCGGTGGTGTTCCAGTTTCTGATCGATGACTCGCGTTATTTCAACCTTAATATCGCAGATCAGCAGTGTACTATCAGTGACCTGGAACACCCCGATCCGGATGTTACCCTGATCATGGACAGCCAGACCTTCATCGATGTCATAGAGGGCGAACTAGGCGGCACCAGCGCCTTCATGAGCGGCCGTTTACGTGCCGAGGGTGATATTATGCTGGCAACCAAACTGACCAGTTTGTTTAAACGCAGTCATTAGTCCGGTGAGTTAATAACTGTGCATGGATGCGCCAAGGCGAAGGACAGAGAGATCGGCTGGTCTAGGAGGCTGTCCACCCGGCTGACAGTCACACCTGACTGACACTCAGCCTGAATCAGCCAATCTCAACCGGACGCGACAATGTCCGGTGGATACCGGCGATGTAACCATCGACCAGTTCCCGTGAAATCGACAGTTTTGGCGGCAGCAGTGGCAACGCATCCGCATCAAACCATTGCGCCTTGAGTATCTCCTTGCCGTCCGGGACCAACTCGCCGCTGGCATAATCGGCAAAAAAACCTAGCATCAACGAATGCGGAAAGGGCCAGGGCTGACTCTTCCAGTATCGAATATTTTTAATCTCGATCCCCACCTCTTCCCGGACCTCTCGCGCCACCGCTTGCTCTGCGGTTTCTCCAGCTTCAATAAATCCGGCCAGAGTACTGTACCTATCGGTGTCGAAATGCGCGGCATGCGCCAGCAAGCACTGCTCGCCTTGCAGCCCCTGGCGGGACACAAGAACGATGATACAGGGTGAGATACGAGGGTATTGATGATAATCACAGGCCTCACAACGGGCACCAAAATCCAGTTCATAACGGCCCACAGGAGTACCGCAGCGACTGCAGTAACGGTGATTACGAAACCAGCTATTGAGCTGCGCCGAGCGGTTCAGCAGCTGCGCCAACTCTTCATCAGCCCCCATTAACAGCTGCCGTAGCCCCAGCAACTGGAACGACTGACTGGCATCCACTAACTGGTCCGCAGGCAAACACGCCAGTTGGATATCACAGTCCCGATACCGACCTATGCGGAGATGCTGGGGAAATGGGTTGGCATAAGGGCAGTGAGAGTGAAACGGGTCTAACGCGTCCGTCACCAGCAGCCGATCGCCCGCAAAAAGCAGCCATAAAACCATCTAACACCTCCAATTCCGCCGTTAATTGCGACCCGCACGGGCCCAATATAGATCGCTTATAATTTAAAGCAGGCATTATAACCCAGTCTATTCGGCACCGATTGTTCGCACCGATAATTAACTGCGTTTACAAATGTCTGCGCCAACACTTGCTGGCCAAACCTGCATTCGCTACAGTGCAGCTCTACAGAACCCTACCGATGAAACCACTATAGTGATCGACCGTTCCCAAGTTAGCGCTATTATTCTGGCCGGTGGCCAGGGCTTGCGCATGGGCGGCGCAGATAAAGGCTTACTTGATCTTGAATTGAGCCGATTAATTGAGCATGTCCTTAATCGGGTCCAGCCTCAGGTAGGCCCTATTATGATCAGCGCCAACCGCAACCAACCCGAATACCGGCGCTACGGCTTCCCGGTACTGACCGATCAGCGGGCAGGCTATCAGGGGCCACTGTCTGGCATCGTGGAGGGGCTACAGCAACTGACCACCCCCTGGCTGCTGGTGGTCCCCTGTGATAGCCCGCAACTCCCGACAGACCTCGCCGAGCGCCTTGTCCAGGCGGTTACGGCCGACGCCAGCCTGGTCGCTATCGCTCATGACGGCCACTATCTGCAACCGGCGTTTAATCTGATACATCGCTCCCTGCTACCCTCACTGCAGCGCTATCTTGAAGAGGGCGGACGCAAACTCGGATACTGGCTGCGACAGCACCAGCCTTCCATCGTCGACTTCAGTGATCAACCGCACAGCTTTATCAACCTGAACTCACCCGAACAGCTGGATAGCTTCAACACCCGCCCCAAAAGGTGATACGGTTCCTGTTGACCCGCGCCAACGCGCGGATCAAAATAGAGGCTTAACATTAGCAAGGACTAAACCATGTCAGTTGTAAATCGCTCCGCATTTATCACCCTCATCACCAGCTTGTTATTGGCACTGTCTCTGCCAAGCTGGGCCGAGAGCAGAGAACAGAAGGCCTGGAGCCTGATTGAGCAAGGCGCGCTAATCATCGATGTACGTACCACCGAAGAGTATGCAGCGGGGCACTTGCCTAATGCGCTGCATATCCCCTACCAGCAGATCGCGCAGCAGTTTGCCCAGCTGGAAGTCCGTAAAGACCGCTCCGTGGTGCTTTATTGCAGAAGCGGCAATCGATCCGGCAAAGCCTATTCGGCGCTCGAGAGTAGCGGTTACAGCGCGCTGCATAATGCTGGCGGGCTAATGGCGCTGGTGAAGGCCGCTCGCTAAACCTGCAACAAGCCTGCGAACCGTTTAAAACCGACCGGCCAAGCCCGACAGTTCTAGGGCGACAACCGGGAAATGATCCAGTCCGCATCTTCCAAACTGTAGACCAGTCGATCATGGAGGCGGTTTTCGCGGCCCTGCCAAAACTCATAGCGCAACGGCCTGAGCCGATAACCGCCCCACTGTTCGGGACAAGGGATCGGCTGCTCCCGGTACTGCTGCGCCACCGCTTCGACCTGCTGCACGAGCTGTTCGCGATCGACCAGCCGTTGACTTTGACAGGACGCTGCTGCACTCAGCTGACTGCCTCTAGGGCGTTCGCTAAAATAGTGCTCGGCGCTCGCCCGATCCAACCGCTGCACCTCCCCAGAGATCCGAATCTGGCGATCCAACCCGGGCCAGTAAAAGAGCAACTCGGCCTGGGGATTTAACGCTAACACCTGCCCTTTATGACTACGGTAGTCGCTGTACCAACAAAACCCCTCGGCATCGTAATGTTTAAGCAACACAATTCGAGCGGAAGGACTGCCGCCAGTCGACGCGGTCGCAAGCACCATGGCCGTTACGTTGTCCGGATCTAATTGCTGGTACTCGCTAAACCAGTACGAAAACTGTGTCACCGGACTTGGATCCAGCGCCGTTTCCAGCAAGGGTTCCGACTGGTATTCACGTCGGATACGGGTTAAATCATCCACCTGTGTCATATCGCTCCTCTACAACCCTCTGCTCCAGCCGCCATCGACCAGGCTATAAATAGTAAGCCGGAACTTTAATAGCTTAAAACTATCACACCAAAACACACAATCAATTTAACTAATAAAGATATTGTAGCTATGCTGAGCTGCAAGTTGATAGCAGTCTCATCCACTTTTATTTCATCATCTACTATAGGTACTTTAGTATGTTAAACAACAGCGAAGGAAAGTCCGTCCCCCAGGTCACATTCCACTGCCGTGAAGAGGATCAGTGGGTCGACCGCAGCAGTGATGACCTGTTTTCCGGAAAGAAGGTGATCCTGTTTGCGCTGCCGGGCGCCTTTACCCCGACCTGCTCATCCAGCCACCTGCCTCGTTACAATCAACTTGCAGAACAGTTCAAGGCTCAGGGCGTTGACGCAATTTACTGCCTGTCGGTCAACGATACCTTCGTTATGAACGCCTGGAAGGAAGACCAGCAAGCTGACAATATTACCTTCCTGCCGGACGGCAACGGTGATTTCAGTGAAGCCCTGGGCATGCTGGTCGACAAGGCCGCTATCGGTTTTGGCAAGCGTTCATGGCGCTATTCGATGCTGGTCGACAACGGGGTCATCAGCAAGATGTTTATTGAGCGTGATATCCCCGGCGATCCGTTTGAAGTCTCAGATGCGGACACCCTGATGCAGCACCTCAACCCCGAGTATAAAGAGGCCGACGCCATCACCCTATTTACCCGGCCGGGTTGCGGACACTGCGCCCGCGCGAAATCGCTGCTGGCCGAGAAAAACATGGCCTACGAAGAGGTGGTATTGGGACAGGATATCAGCCATGCGGGCCTTAAGGCAGTATCAGGCCTACTGACCGTTCCACAGATCTATATCAATGGCCAGCATATAGGTGGAGCAGATGAGCTTGAGACCCAACTCGGCTAATTAAGAGAACACTCAGGTGCCGACTAGGCACCTGAACCGCGACTTCACCCCTCCGTTCCAGCAGATCAATCGCATGGCACGGACAGCGGAGCCCTATATTCAAAGGCCAGGCTATTCACGCTGTTAACGGGTAAGCCGAGGTCAGCACCACCTGCCTTCTAGTCGTATTGTGCAACTTTTCCGAAAGATGATCCTTTAGCGCCTGGCCAGCTAAACCGACCGCGCTAACGGGACAGAGGTCTGTTGATCAAAATCTTAAACGCCTTATGGTTCTTATTCAGAAAACAGGTCACATCGGCTCTTTCTGGCATCTGCTCCAGCATCATCCGGGTCAAACGCTCGTAGTGCATGATAAAGCGATGAATCTGGCTCTCACTCATGATTTTAAGTTCCTCCGGCAGCCCCTCTTGCCTCAGATGCCCGGCCCGTTCTGCCAACTTTTTCTCCTGTAGGGTGCGCCATTCAAACACACTCTCCATGTCCGGCACCTTGAGCATAATCAGCAGATCAACCATACCGAAGAATTGCTGATAACGCCCCCCAAGCTGATCGTTAACATAAGTCCGCCAGACCGCATCGGGGTCATCATTAATCTCCAGCTCATTTGCCGGCTCTAGTAGCTCCGAATCAGATTGCGGCTTAGCACCCAGGCACCAGCCATCAACAACGACCACGTCAACGGGCCCCAACCACTCTTGCCAAGCCCGTTCAGGGCAGCGATCATCAATCGATTTATCAAACACCGGTATCTTCACCACAGCCCCCTCCCGGGCCTGCCGTAACTGGTCGAGCAAGCTGATACCCAGATCAACATCATGCGTTCCCGGAACACCTCGGGTTACCAGCAACGGATGTACGTCAGCCGCAAGGCGCTCGCGAGCGGCGCGGGTTTTATAGATATCGTCCAAAGAAAAACCAACCACCCGCTGCCCGAATCCTAACGCCAGAGTCACTTCGAGCAGATTAAACAGGGTCGATTTACCGGCGCCCTGCGCACCATTAATACCCACCACTAAGGGGCCGGTATGGCGCGCCCTATGCTCCATGATCCATGCGGCCATAGGCACATAGATCGACTCCAGCATCTCAACCAATCCGATATCAACCTTGAGTGACTCCAGGGTTTTAGAAAAATCGGCCTCGACTGCCGCCACCACCTCGGTGCGTTTCTGCTTGGTTTGGAACAGTTGCTCTGTAGGCCAGGATGTCAATACTGCCATCGCTATCTCTCCCTTTGCAGGTTACACGCAATCATTGCTAACTTTACTCTGTCGAAGCCATGCCACCACCGCTTGAATCTGCTGCGACTCCATAAGAGAGGGGGCATGCCCGATCCCGGAACACCGGGTCAGATCCAACGTTGGCTGAAGTTGCTGCATCCGGGCCACGGTATCGGCACTGAGCACATCTGACGCCTCCCCCCACAGTAACTGCTGCGGACAGCGTACTTGCTGCCAGAGCGCCCAGAGATCGATATCTTCAGCCGCCAGTGCGCGCGTATACTCGCCGATGGTCGGATCATAATGTAGTGCCAGCTTCCCATCGCTACATCGCCGCGCACCCTGACGTGCCAAATGCTGCCACTGCTTATCCGACAATCCGGCAAAGGCCGGATACAGCTCTCGCAGATGTGTCTCGACCGCATCGACCGATTCAAAGCGTGGATCCTGGCCAACATAGCCTGCGATACGCTGCAGCGCGTCCTGACTAACAAAGGCACCGATATCATTCAATACCAGGCGTCTGATCGGTGAGTTGGGGTATGCGGCCAGCGCCATACCGATCAGCCCCCCCATCGAGGTACCGATCCAATCCACTTGTTTAACGTTAAGCCGGGCAAGCAGGGCGACCATATCCTGCAGATACTGCGGCATTGCATAGGGACTGCCCACAGGCAACCAGTCGCTCTGACCACGACCAACGATATCGGGGCAGACTACGCGGTAATCGCGCGCCAGCGCCAGCGCTAACTCATCAAAATCCCGGCTATTGCGCGCTAAGCCGTGCACGCAGACTAAGACACGCTCATTTTCAACCGCGCCCCATTCGTGATAAACCACCCGATGAAACCCCTGCGGGTTTAGAGAAAGAAAACTCTCGGTTCGCATACGTCTTCTCCTATGCAGCACTAAGACGGAACATAACACAATTACCTCCCTGTACTGGTCTCCAAGCTGACCTTATAAGGCAAAGGATAGATAGATAAGCAGGATTTAGGGGCGATGGACAAATAGGCAGGGAACCTATTTGTCCACCAGGTAAGAGTTTGATCCGAAGCGTGTCTTCAGCAAAATAACGACAGCTGTTGACCGGCAGAGACCCGGTCCGGCTCCCCCAGCCTAACACCCACCCCGAGCAACCGTACCGGACGACTGCGGCGCTGAAAACCCTGCGCCAGCAACGCCTGAAACAGGTCTGGAGAACCAACACCCGCGGAATTAGACTCTACCGTGGTCTGGATAAAATCATCAAATTTCAGCTTAACCAGGGTTCCGGTAATCGAATACTCAGAATGGATCGCCTCTACGCGTCGCTGCAAACGCTGCATCAGAACCGGTAACGCATCGATACAGGAGTCAAGATCGGCCAGATCCTGGAGATACGTTTGTTCGACACTGACACTCTTACGCCGCCGATCAATACGTACCGGGCGATCATCTATTCCCCGACACATCGGGTAGAGCCGCTCGCCAAAACTCCCTAACCACAACTTCAGCTCCGCACGCTCAAAGCGGCGCAGATCCTGACAGGTTTGGACGCCTCGCTGCTGCAGTTTGGCACTCATTGCTGGACCCACCCCATAAATCCGCGCCACCGGCAAGCGGGCCACAAACGCATCCACCTCAGCAGGCGTGATCACACAGAGACCATCGGGTTTGTTCCAATCGCTGGCAATCTTGGCTATAAATTTGTTGGGAGCCACCCCAGCCGAGATGGTGATACCAACCTGCTCATACACCTGCTGACGGATCTGTTGCGCCATTCGGGTTGCACTGCCACCACAATGAACACTGTGACTGACATCTAAAAAAGCTTCATCCAGGGACAGCGGCTCAACCAAATCGGTGTATTGGCGAAAGATAGCACCGATCTGCTCTGACGCCTGCCGGTACTTATCCATATTACCGGGTAAGATCAACAGCTGGGGACAGAGCTTGGTCGCTGTTGCCGAAGCCATTGCAGAGCGAACGCCAAAGCGCCGAGCCAGATAATTACAGGTCGAGATGACCCCCCGACGGCCCGGATCCCCCCCAATAGCCATCGGCACCTGCTGCAACCGAGGGTCATCGCGCATCTCTACCGCTGCAAAGAAGCAATCACAATCAGCGTGAATGATTTTACGTTGATACTCAGACACCTGGCTTTACCTATTACTAACAAAGACTTGTAACCAATAAATCAATACAAAAATCAAACGTAACGCCGAAAGTAAACAATAAGTAAACATCTGGAATTATTCCACGGCGATACGAGCACTATCACCTAACAACAACACCACTGTATACAAACACAGTACTATCGACAAGAGCATCTAAATACCTCTTTAGGTAATATCGGTTCTGTCATAGGGGGCTTCGGTGGTTACGCTGAGGTCAGTTAATTGGACACTCTGATTCAACGACTGACCAGCCAGCGTCAAGACCACTGTGCATGACCACACTGTCGCAGGAGTGAATGCGTTTGTTGGTGAACTAAGACTTCCGAAGATGGCCAAGCCGGATACTTATACGAATGGAAATGAGCTCAACAACAGGAACTTAACGACACTTTACTGCCGCCACTTTGCCCTCAGCTCATCTGACGACGCAGTGCTATGCTGCGTCCAGCCAGCGCCGGAAACTCTAAGTCCGTATGAGCCTGCTGCACCGCATCAACCAGAGATTGAGTCTGCATTAAAAAGGGGGCTGCTCGTTTCGCCGCCATATCCATATGTAACAACAGCGTTTCCATCGCGGCCAGCTCATCTCCGCTATCAGCCTGGAACATGCGAAAAAAAACCCGCAGCTTCTTAGCGTCACTCTCCAGCAACTGCGCCTCTACTCGCAGCGGCTCCCCGCCACTCACCTCTTGAAGATAGTGAACCATGCTCTGCAAGGTATAAATCGATACCTGATGCTGTTCTCTAAAAGCCTCATCCAGGCCGATACGGAGCATAAATTCATCGATCGCCTTACTAAACACCAGTACGTAACAGGCATCGTTCATGTGCCCGTTGTAATCGATCCAATCGGCACTGACCTGCCCGTTAAAAACCACCATTGTTGTCATTGTGTAAATCTCTCTTATTGTTAAACGAATTATGCTCGAAGGCTGTTGGAGCAATTTTGAAAATATTGTGCCTACTCAGCTGATGCTAATCGACCGTCCTATATAAATTTGACTATAAGCGCATATTAGCTGTTAAATTTCGACATACTATCCACTTGAGAATTGCTCCGGGTACAAAAGATGTTTGGAGATAGGCCGCTCAATTACCCCCAAAAAATCAGCTTTCTGTTAGTGCCAGGGTTCTCCCTGTTCGGCCTCACCTCGATGCTTGCCCCACTCCGTCACGCCAATCGAACCAGTAATCGCGAACTGTATCTGTGGCAATTGATATCGGAACAGGGCGGCCTGCTCCGCAGCAGCGACGACATCGAGATCATGTGCAACGCCAGTATTCGTGAGGTAGCTAATTGCGAAACCCTGATTATTTGTGCCGGGGATAACCCCCATGAACGAATCACGCCGGCCCTGCTTGGTTTTATCCGCCAACAGGCCAATCATGGCGCTGATATCGGCAGCCAGGATACCGCCGCTTTCATCACGGCGGCGGCGGGTGTGCTTGATGGCTACCGCACCACCATCCACTGGGAGCGTCTGCAAAGCACCGCACAACACTATCCCAAACTACAACTGGTGCAAGAGCTGCTCGTGGTGGATCGCAAACGCTTCTCCTGCCCCGGCGCCCTTTCCGGCCTGGATATGATGCTGCACCTGATCAGCACCCAGCATGGCAGCGGCCTGTCCACCGCTGTGGCCGACGAGCTGATCTCTACCCATAAACGCGCTCATACGGACTCTCAACGCACCTCTTTGCAGAAGCGTCTCGAAAGCCGTAATCCACACCTCGTGGACGCCGTTATGTTGATGGAACGCAATATCGAGGAGCCCCTCAGCATTCCGGAACTGGCTGAACATCTGGGGATCTCTGACCGCGAGCTGGAGCGCCTGTTTAAACACTATCTGCAGACAACACCCAGCACCTTTTATCGCAACATCCGTCTCGACCAGGCCCGCTGGATGCTGCAACAAACCACCGATAGTATCACCAGCATCTCGGTCGCCTGTGGCTTCGCTTCCCTGGCCCACTTCAGCCGTTGTTACCAGCGCTATTTCAGCAAAAACCCGAGCAAGGAACGCTAGCAGCCTGTCGGACTTAACGCAGATCTACTGCGGGAAAGCCGACTTTGGCCATTTTTCACCCTCATTTTCGTTTAATAGAACCACTATTAGCCTCAAAAGAGTTCGAAAACTGTCTCAAATCGGACTTCCCCTCGCTACGATCAGTCAAGTCCGACAGACTGCTAGGAGCCTGTGAATTGTCGATATGCCACCCTAGATGGCTATCGATATTGACGTTCATTCGGTCCATGCCTTTCAGGGTGATGCGTTCATGTTTATCGAAGAGGGTCAGGCGGCAGATCTCTGTCGGATTGAGGTTACGTCAGCATCACACCTTCAATAATAAACAGACCCGCCAGTACTGAACCTTATCCTGTTGTGACTGCTCCTCTAGATTTGCGACAGCTCGGTATTACATTCGCCTTTAGACAACAACTGTTCGTTTTCTGTCAAATAGATCCTATTAGGAGGTGTAAATTGAATAGCAATCCAGCAACCGAGCGAACTCTCAAAGGGTCCCGCCCGCTGAGGTGATTAAGCCAAATAATAAGAGACACCAACACTATGAATCACGATGTAATCATCACCTGCGCCGTCAACGGTGCTGCCGATACGGCCAGCCGTAATCCCCATGTTCCGGTAACCCCCGAAGAGATCGCCAACGCGGCAATCCAAGCCTGGAATGCCGGTGCAGCCATCGCCCATATCCATGTTCGCGATCCTGACACCACCCAGGGCTCGCGCCGGGTAGATCTCTACGCCGAGGTCTGCGAGCGACTGCGTGCTTCTGATTGCGACATCATCATCAACCTGACCGCCGGTATGGGCGGTGACTTGTATATCGGTTCAGACGCGAACCCGACGGCCTTTACTGAAGAGACCGACCTGGTCGGTGCCAGCGAACGTCTGATTCACATCGAAGAGCTGAAACCAGAGATCTGTACGCTGGATTGCGGCTCACTCAACTTCGGCGACAGCAACCTGGTGTATGTATCCACCCCGGAGATGCTGCGCCTGGGGGCTGCTCGCATCAAACAGCTGGACGTTACCGTTGAACTGGAGATCTTCGACACCGGTAACCTCTGGTTTGCACTGCAGATGATGAAAGAAGGGTTACTGGATGACAACGCCATGTTCCAGCTTTGTCAGGGCATTCCCTGGGGCGCGCCACCAGAATTGAGCCTATTGAAGGGCATGGTGGATATGCTGCCCACGGGGACTAACTGGACCGCTTTCGCCCTGGGTCGAAACCAGCTGCCATGGGTCGCTCAGTCGGCGCTGCTCGGTGGTCATGCTCGCGTCGGCCTGGAAGACAACCTCTATCTGGGCAAAGGCGAATTAGCCAGCAACGGCCAGCTGGTCGAGCGCTCGGTCAACATCATCGAAAACATGGGAGGTCGGATTCTGAGCCCCACCGAAGCCCGTAACAAACTACGCCTTCGTGGCACTCAGTAACAGCAGAGGACAGATCATGAGCCGACCTAACCCTAATCAAGTAACCAAAGCCGGCGTACTGGGTACCGGTGTCATCGGTGGTGCCTGGGCGCTGCACTTCCTGCGCATGGGCATGGATGTTGTCGCCTACGACCCGGGCCCCAACGCCCGTGAAAAGCTGTTGGCGATGGTCGACCACATCTGGCCGACCCTGGTAAAGCTGGGGCTGCGCGAAGGTGCCAGCCCGCAACGCTTGCGTTTCGCCGCCAGCCTGGAAGAGCTGGTCAACAGCGTCGAAGTCATTCAGGAAAGCACCCCGGAAAACCTGGAGGCCAAACGCGCCCTGTTCGCCGAGTTAGACCGCATCACTCCACCAGACGTCGTCATCATCTCCAGCACCTCCGGTTTTGCGATGTCGGACATGGCGGTAGATCTGCAGCATCAAGCTGACCGATTCGTTGTGGGCCACCCCTTCAATCCGCCCTACCTGATGCCCTTCTGCGAGGTCTGTGGCGGCGAGCGCACCAGCCAGGAGGTCGTCGACTGGACCGCCGAATTTTACGAAGCGATCGAGAAAAAAGTCGCCAAAATGAACAAGGAGCTCCCTGGGTTTATCGGCAATCGCCTCCAGGAAGCGCTTTGGCGTGAAGCCCTGCACATGGTTGCTAACAACGAATGCTCCGTTGAGGATATCGATAAGGCGATCGCCTACGGCCCCGGTATGCGCTGGGCCATCATGGGCCACTGCCTGACCTTTCACCTGGGTGGTGGTCAGGGCGGCATGGCCCACCTGCTGGATCACTTTGAAGATTCGCTGGAAGAGCCCTGGACCCGTCTACAGGCGCCCAAACTGACCCAACAGTTGAAAGACGACATGGTCGCGGGTTGCCTAAACCAGGCCAATGGCGCCTCTATTAATGACCTGATTCTAGAGCGCGACGACTGTTTAATCCGTATCATGGCAACCTTAAAAGAATACCGTGAAGAGAAAGGTATCACGCGCTAACATACGGCTCAGTCCTATCCGCCTAGGGCGGAGTCTTGGCTGCATTGCCGCCGCAAAACCGGCGGTAAACCGTCAAAATAATAATATAAATCGTCGGCCCTATGATTGGGTCGATCGGTTTTAACAGGTGAGCCAAATGATGAGACAGACAACCGCCAGACCCGCGATCGAATGTCGCAATGTCTGGAAGATTTTCGGCAAACGCGCCGATGAAGCCCTCGAAGCTGTGAAAACGCGCGGCCTGAGTAAGGAGCAGGTACACGACGAATACGATTGCGTCGTCGGCGTAGCCGACGCCTCCTTCCACGCCGACGAAGGTGAAATTTTCTGCATCATGGGCCTGTCAGGCAGTGGCAAATCGACGCTGGTACGCCACATTAATCGCCTGATTGAACCCACTGCCGGAGATATCCTCATCGGCGATGAGGATATCAATGCGCTGAATGCCGAACAACTGCGCCAAATCCGGGCAGAGAAGATCGGCATGGTGTTCCAGCATACCGCCCTGCTGCCCCACCGTACCGTACGGGAAAATGTGGCACTCAGCCTTGAACTACGTGACGTCGATGAACAACATCGCCTCAAGATCGCCGAACAGAAACTGGCCTTGGTGCAATTGAACGGCTGGGGCGATCGACTACCCGCAGAGCTTTCCGGTGGGATGCAGCAACGTGTCGGCTTGGCACGCGCCATGGCGGCCGATCCGGCGATTCTGTTAATGGACGAACCCTTCAGTGCCTTAGACCCATTGATCCGTCGCCAGCTGCAGGACCAGTTCCTGGAGCTGTCCCGTTCGATGAAGAAAACCACCCTGTTTATCACCCATGATCTGGATGAAGCGATCCGCATCGGCCATCGCATCGCGATCATGAAAGACGGTGAGATCGTCCAGATCGGTACCCCGGAAGAGATTATCACCGCGCCCGCCAACGATTATGTGGCTGAATTTGTAAAGAATATCTCCCGGCTGAAGCTCGTGTTCGCCCATACGGTGATGCAGCCGCTGCAGGACTACCTCAAAGCGCATGATCTGGATATCAGCCGCTGCCCCACCGCATCTCAAGATGCGGATCTGGATCATCTAATCAATCTGGCGGTTGACCATGATGAGCCGATCGTGGTGCTGGATGATGGCATCGCGGTAGGTGTCGTCACTAAACGTCTATTACTGCGCGGCATTCAAGGGGGAGGGGACGATGAATAATACGCTAAGCCAACCGTTAGATAACCGTGAGACAGAGCAACTGAAGAATTTTCTGGTTAGCTCCACCGACTATTATCTGCACCAGTTTGAACTGATCGCCCAGGGGAAGAAGTACAGTCTGAACCTGGCGGCGGTACTGTTCGGCCCACTCTGGGCCGCTAGTCGTAATGTCTGGGTCCTGTTCTGGCTGCTGGCTGTCACGGATGTCGCGGCGCTGGTGATTATCGCCCGCAGCCTTTGGGGCGCTGAACTCTATCCCGAAGCCAGCCTCGCCTTGGGGGTCGGCCTGCTGTTGATGTTCCGCAGTGTCGGTGGCTGCGTAGCCAACCGTCTTTACCATCACTATTTTAACCAGTGGCGCATTAACCCCAATCAGCAGTGCGGCACCAGCCCGCGGCGCATCGGTATCGGCACCCTGCTGATGTTGGCGACCTACCCGCTGACCATCTATCGCTTCAGCGCACCCAACGTGGTTAGTTTCGTGGAGACCTTTCCCACGTCACGCAAGATCGCCTCCAATACCGCGCATGGGATCGACGCTGCGGTTGACTGGCTAACGATCACCTTCGAGGGTCTCTTCGACTCCATCACCTGGGCAATCCGAGGGATGCTGGACTTCCTGGAGCTGTTGTTTATCGGCACTCCCTGGCCGGTCATGGCATTACTGCTGATACTGCTGGCCTGGAAAGCGGCGGGCTGGCGGGTAGTGCTCTTTACCGCCTTAGCATTGTCCTACCTCGGCTTCTTCGGTTTCTGGGATAAGGCCATGAGCACCATGGCGCTGGTCGGTGCCTCGGTCTTTATCTGCCTGATGATCGGTGCGCCTTTGGGAGTTTTTGCCGCCAGAAATCCGCGTTTCAATGCGATATTGAATCCGGTTCTGGATCTGATGCAGACCATGCCGAGCTTTGTCTACCTGATCCCGGCGATCGCGTTCTTCTCCGTCGGCAAGCCGCCAGCGGTACTGGCCACCGTGGTATTCGCCATGCCGCCGATGATTCGCCTGACCACCCTGGGTATCCAACAAGTGAGCCCCTCGGTGATCGAGGCGATGCTGGCCTTCGGCGCCAGCCCCCGGCAGATCCTGTTCAAAGCACAGCTTCCCCTCGCAATACCCTCGATCATGGCGGGCATCAACCAGAGCATCATGATGAGCCTGTCAATGGTGGTCGTCGCGGCCCTGATCGGCGCCGGTGGCCTGGGCTATGACGTACTCTTTTCACTGCAACACCTGGAAGCTGGCAAAGGTCTGCTGGCGGGACTCGCCATCGTGCTCTGCGCCATGATTCTGGACCGGATTATTCAGGGGCGCCATAAACGATCCTGATAACAAAACGCTTGACGAAAATTCACAACGCACAAAAAAACACGTGTAAAGAACCCATGGCGTCAACCTGACGCCACGTGCCTTCGTTTGAAGGCTATCCATAATAAAAAGAGGAAACTGCGATGAAAAACCTGTTCAAGACTGTGAGTTTAGCTGCCGCCTTAGGGCTGGGCCTGTCGCAAGGTGTAGCCGCCAAGGAGACGGTGGTTATCGGCGAAGTCAGTTGGGACGCATCCTTGGCCATTGAAAACGTGCTCAAGGTGCTGATGGAGAAGCATCTGGACGTCAATGTCGAAATCATCTCTGCAGATCAGGCGGCAATCTGGTCAGCGATGGATAAGGGCAAGGGAAGCATCGATGTGCACCCCGATGTCTGGACCTCATCACAAACCGAACCCTGGGCTAAATTCATTGCTAAGGGTGGGAAGGAGAGTATCCGTTCTAACCAAAAGCCTTATCTGGGCACCGACGGCTTTTTTATTCCCGGTTATATTCAGGATCAGTACGGGGTGAAAAGCGTAAGTGACCTGGCAAAACCGGAGATCGCCAAGCTGTTTGACAACGATGGGGACGGCAAGGGCGAATATTGGCCCGGTGCGCCCGGCTGGTCCGGTGTCAAAATCAATCAAGTCAAAGCCAAGGGTTACGGTTTTGACAAATATTTCACGCCGGTAATCGTCTCCGACTCCATCATCAAGGCTCAACTTAAAACGGCCTACCGCAAAAAAAAGGGGCTTTTGTTCTATTACTGGACACCTGAGTGGATCCACTCCGCCTATGACCTGAGAAAGCTGGAGGAGCCAACATTCACCGGTTATGCCGGGGACAGCAAGAAGCAGCATGCTCAGTACAATCCGGATGGTTGCTACAAATTCAACGATACCGAAAACTGGCTTGAAGACAGCAATATTACCTGTGGTGCACCCACCACGGAAGTCTATATAGCCTACTCCAAGTCACTGGAAAAGAGAGTGCCCAAGGTGGCTGAGTTCCTGAGTAAGGTTAGTTTGGATGCAGGTGATGTCAGCAAGTGGATCAACAAGATCGCCCAAGACCATGAGGATCCCGTTGAGATGGCAGAGGCCTGGGTTGAGGCTAATCCGAAGGTAGTTATGCGCTGGTTGGATTAGGCTGATCCTATCTGTTGAAAGAGTGCCTGGCCGTCCGTGGCTGGGCACCCTTTCATGGACCTAGGGTGTAGATTGGTTTGGTCATCGATTTGGAATCGATCGATATGAGAAAAGCTTATCCCTTAAGTGTAGCGATGCGCTCATTCGTGCAGACCACCGAGTCCTGCTTCCCCGATGAGGTGATCGAAGCCGGGATCGAGGCCCAGCGAGAGGCCTATACCGCCATGAATCGTCTGTTCGATGTCCATCGCCCCTCGGGGCTTCGGTGCCGGGATGAGCTCCTTGGTATGGGGGAGCCCAAGGTTGCTGTACGCCGCTACTGGCCCGAACGGTATCTCCCCGATCGGCGCATCCTGTTTATCCACGGGGGAGGATGGTATCTGGGCGATCTGGATAGCCACGATCATTTTGCGGGGAAGCTGGCCCACGATTGTCGATCAGAACTGATCTCCGTGCATTACCGGCGAGCGCCCGAGGCCCCCTTCCCGGCAGCGCTGGATGATGTGTTTGCTGTGTATCGGACAATGCTGGAGGAGGCGCCTGACAGGGCTTCGCCACTGTTGGTGGGGGACAGCGCCGGTGCCAATCTGGTAGCAGCCTTAAGCCTGCGCTGTCGTGATGAAGGGATGGCGCCTGCACTCGGTCAGGTGCTGATCTACCCGGGATTGGCCCAGCCCGGTTCGTTGCCCAGTCATCGGGATCTCTCGGACGCACCGCTGCTCAATGCAGCGGCGATCGAGTTCTGTTGGCGCATCTATGGTCGGCAGCCCCTGGCGTCGATGGATTCACAACAGCGAAGCTATCTAGTCCCGCTCGAAGCAGAGAGCCTCGCCGGGCTGCCACCGGCTCGGTTGTTTCCGGTGGCCTTCGACCCCCTTAAAGACGATGCGTTCGAATACGCCAGGCGGTTAAAATTGGCAGGGGTAGATGCCGATCTGACTCTGGGTGAAGGGCTTGTACATGGTTGCCTGCGCGCTATGGGCAGCGCGCAGGAGGCCGATCGCTTCTATGATGCGATCCGCGCCGACTGTTGTGATCTATTAGCCGATGTCGATCCAACTTGACGATCATCTGATCACTGAACGGCACGCATTACCTTGATGGAGTAATTCAGTTGGCAGCGCCCCGGCGCTGCCTTTTTATGTGTTCCTTCCCAAACTTGATCAATATTGGCGGCAAGGGCTGACCTTGTTATGTCCCAGGTATGTGTTGATATGCCTTTTCGATGACTTGGCGAAGGGCTCGCATCGCCAGGGCTATCTTGCCAGGAAAAGGATGAACGGTAGAATAGGTAGCATAAACAGGTCGTTCAAAACGGGGAGCATCCTTCACTAGTCGCAGACTTCCCTCTGCTAGTGCCTCCTGAACCAAGCGTGCTGGAAGGTACGCGGTACCACCCTGCCTTTGAAGCCAATGGGTACCCAGGGATGCCAGCCCCGACGTGACAGGCGCACTCTGGAGCTGCGCTAACCGTTCCCCGTGGGCGGCGTTGTATCCCCAGCCCCAGTCCAGATAGATATAGCGTTCTGGGCTCACCAGCGCCAGTCGGTCCGTATCTGTTGAGACCATCTGTAGATGGTCGTTAAAAAGCCGCTCCACCAGTAGGCCAGGGGCCGTTTCCGCAACCAAGATCAAGGCGATATCCAGGATGCCCGAGGATACCTGCTGGATAAGTGCTGCAGAGTAGTCGGCCATCAGGTGTAAGGATTGAGTTGAATCCAGGGTTCTGAGGCTGGCGGCCCAGTCCAGTAATAGATCATCGGCCAGCGCGGGATGGGCTCCAATTCGCAACAGGCCTCCGGGTTGCTCCGTGAGTCGAATCTCACGTTTGGCATTTTCCCAGCACCGCTGCAAAGAGAGGGCATGGCGATAGAAACGCTGCCCTTGGACGGTCAGTGTCATGCCTTGGGCACCGCGCTCAAAGAGTTGTTGATCGAGCTCGGCTTCCAGCTGTTTGATTCGAATACTGATCGCAGATTTAGTCAGATGAAGCTGTTTAGCGCAATCTCCTAACCGCTTAACTTCGGCCAGCATTAAAAATGTTTTTATGCTCTGCATATCCATAGTGCTAAATCCGCTTGGCTATTCGGAATATGCTATCACCTTATCTTTAAACATATTGATTTATAATGGTTACAGAGGTGTTAAAAAATTTCGGACGCTCTGTGGTAAAAGTTTCGATATGCGGCTTTTTCTTTAGCAATTAGCATGCGATTAACGAGATGACCGGCGCACCTATCGGCGCTATCAGCTTCCACTTTATCGTATACCACAGGTGAGTTATGGAACCGAAGCGACGCAAGCAGCAAAAAAACGCCCGTCCCCTGGAAGGTGTTCGCGTGGTCGATTTTGGCCAATATATCGCTGGCCCTGCTGTCGCCATGATGCTGGCAGACCAGGGCGCCGAAGTGATCCATATCGACCCGCCTGCAGGTCCCCGTTGGGATAACCCCGCCGATGCCATACTGAATCGTGGCAAACAGCGTATTAGCCTTGACCTGACAACCGATCGCGATCTGACCCTGGCCCAGGAGCTGGTTCAGAATGCCGATGTCGTGGTGGAAAACTTCCGTCCCGGTGTGATGCAGAAGCTGGGACTGGGCGCCACGGATATGCGTACCCTCAATCCGGCTCTGGTTTATCTATCGCTGCCCGGGTTTTCTGAAAAAGATGAAGCGTACGCCAACCTGCCCGCCTGGGAAGGCGTTATCGCTGCGGCGGTAGGGCAGTTTACCGATATGGGGCTCAACCGCATTCTGATGGGGATCAACCCCTCATTTTCGCCGCTTCCCTTAGGGTCGGCTTATGCGGCGGTGTTGGGCGCTACCGCCGTGACCCTGGCGCTATTTTCCAGAGAGCAATCAGGACAGGGAGACGTGATCGAGGTTCCTATCTCAGCGGCGTTGATGGAGGGGCTGGCCTACAACTCGATGCATGTCGAGGGGTTGCCGGATCGCTACAAGTCACCGCGGGAACTGGAAATTGAGAGACGACGCGCCAATGATGAGCCGCTTAACCTTAACTACCCAGGTCTGCAGGCGTTCCTGGATCCATTTTATCGCACTTACCTGTGCGGGGATGGCCGCCCATTTTACACGGTGTGCTCCTCCCACACCCGCCATCCGATCGCCTGCTTGAAGGTGCTCGGTGTATGGGAAGAGATTGAAGCCGCAGGCATTCCCACCCACAGCGCCTATCTGGATATCGCCGATTGGCCCGAGGGTGCTGACTGCACCCTCGTCTCTTATCCTTTGTCCAGAAACTGGGCCGACTTTGTTTCCGATAAGATGAAAGCGGCATTTAAAACCAGAGCCGCTTATGAGTGGGAGCAACGCTTTGGTGACGCAGGCGTACCCGGTTGTGCCCATCAGCTGACCAAAGAGTGGCTCAACTCTGAGCATGCCTTGTTGTCCGGTAGTATCCTGGAGGTGGATGATCCCACCTATGGAAAAATGCGACAGATGGGTAATATCTGTTGGCTTATAGGAGACGCTGATGTCACCACTAAACAGCCGGCCCAGAGCCCCAATAGAGGCTCTGGTAATAAAAAGTATGCCAACATAGAGGTGACATTGGAGCGTTGGCGAGAAAAAGCACAGGTTAGTGGCCCTGTGGATAGTCCGCGACAGACGAAGGGCTGGCTTGAAGGAATCAAAATCCTCGACCTGACCAATGTAATTGCCGGGCCGACGATTGCCGGAACTTTGGCGCGTTTCGGCGCTGATGTCATCAGCATCGATCCTCCCGAACCGGCGCTTGATCCGTGGAATACGACGGTTTTTGGCATGCAGGCGAATCAGGGTAAGAAGAGTGTTCTACTTGACCTGAAAAGCCCGCAGGGTAAAGCCGTGCTCGACAGGCTGCTGCCGGAGATTGACGTGATCACCATCAATGCCAGCGATGCCCAGCTGGAAAGGCTAGGGGTGTCGATCAATGCCCTACACCAGATTAATCCTGAAATAATCCTTTGCCAGTTCGATGCTTACGGTGGTCCCATGAACGGTCCCCGCAGTAATCATCCCGGTTATGACGATCTGGTGCAGGCGACCACCGGGATCATGTCACGCTTTGGCGGTGGCATGGATACACCTGAAGAACATGCCCACTTCGGCACCATTGATGTGTTGGGTGGCTATTGTGCCGCACTGGCTATCGGTGTGGCGCTGGTGAACCGGGCAAAGGGCAATGGTGGTTCCGTTGCTCGCAGTTCACTCATTGCGGCAGGCCAGCTGATCCAAGTCCCCTTTATGTATGACTACCCAGGCCGAGCGCCATTTAACGAGCCAAGCGGTCGTGAGGTGAAGGGCTCAGATGCTCTCTATCGCTGCTATCGTGCCAGTGACGGCTGGTTCTTCCTGGCTGTAGATAAAGATCTCAAGCTCGAGGCGTTTAAGGCAGCCATAGGCTCCGCTGATATCGACTGTATTAATAACGATGCCGCCGAACAGCAACTCGAAGCCCTGTTTAGCACTCAACCGCTTGCTCATTGGCAATCGCTATTTGGCGCTGCCGATATCGGCTGTCAACCTCTAGCGACCATGAGCCAGCTGCGCGAAAGCTCATTGATGAGCGAAGCGAGTGGAATCGACCTGGATGGACCCAAGAGCGTTGCCTTTATCCGCCACGCACAACACCCTTGTGGCTATGCAGTCGACCTCATCGCTCCTAATGCGATTCGGCCAAAGTTCGCGAAAACCGTTGTGCCAACCCCAATGCCAAAATACGGTACACACACTGTAGAAACTCTACACCAGCTTGACTTTTCCTCCGCTGATATTGACGAGATGCTTACCCAGGGCGTAGCGGCCACACAATGGAGTCAGCGTTACCTACCAGACTGAAATAGGCAAGATTATGTAACGCAGGTTGCTCAACTGTTGTTTCAATATTAAGCCGTAATTTGCATCATGCTCAGGGACCGGGTGACCTTCAGTCACTTAGCTGCAATGAACTCTTACCGCAGGCAAAGGTCCCCTTCAAACTGATCAATACTGGTGCCTTGCTGGAGGGGGGGCGGATCTATCCCTCCTCCCGGTTTTGCAAAATACCAGTACCTGATTACCCACAAACCTCAGCCATGATTCAGCCGATCTATTCTCGCGAGCTGCATCAATCAAGACGTAGCACTTAAACCCTTGCCGCGCAGGCATCGCCGTCCCTTGCTGATGCGAAGGTTTTCGGTGGATTAGCGATTATTATCATTGCCGGTGGGCTTCAACTCCGCCCCCTCGGGCGTCTTCATTTCTTTGCACGCGGCAAAGAAACGGAAGCAAGGCCGTCCATGACCTCGCGGCATTCGAACATCCCTGTCCATCAAAACGCGCCCCGCTAACCGTCCTGCGGATACGCGCCTGCGGCGCTATGAATTCAGCCTAACGCTGACAGATTCGGAAGCATTCGGCACATCCATGTGCCTTATTCTACGGCCAACCAGCGGTTGTGAAAGTCGGCTATCCTGCCGATTTGCCCTGCCTTTGGTCAATCAGGTCTTGCCATTGCTCGGGGGTCCGACGGGGCGAATAGCTCATGCACTGCCTCCTAAATGAATGAGAAGGCCAGCTTATCGCACGTATAAGGGGCTGGGCAGGACGTCTTAGAATAAACGGTAACAGCTTACTAACCCTCTTCTTTATGAACAGGGTGTAGCGCTGCACGCAATACGTAGCCTCTATATAAGTATTATGAGCTGGCTTTGCTGCACTACAGCAATTTTTACCACCACAAAATACAACTCGCACAGCCTTATAAACTACAATAATGAATAATTAAAACAAATAACTCTTCCGAATTCTAGCTATCATATCCCTACGTTACTCATCCCCCGTAACGCATAAAAACAATCAATCCTGCAGGAGAAACACCATGCTAATCGGCATCCCCAAAGAGATTAAAAACCACGAATACCGCGTCGGCCTCATCCCCGCTTCCGTTCAGGAGCTGGTCAACCGTGGCCATCAGGTAATCATAGAAAACAACGCCGGGGTAGGCATCGATTTCTCCAACGAGGATTACATTTCTGCGGGCGCATCTATCGTTGCGACCGCCGCCGAGGTGTTCGAACGCGCCGATATGGTGGTCAAGGTTAAAGAACCTCAACCGCAGGAGTGTGCGATGCTGCGCGAAGGTCAGGTGCTATACACCTACCTGCACCTGGCTCCAGATCCACAGCAAACCGAACTGCTGATTAAATCCGGCGCCACCTGCATCGCTTACGAGACCGTTACCGACAATCAAGGCGGGCTGCCACTGCTGGCACCGATGAGCGAAGTCGCCGGACGGATGTCAATCCAGGCGGGGGCACATCATCTGGAAAAAGCACCGGGTGGACGTGGCGTTCTCTTGGGCGGTGTCCCGGGTGTTGCACCGGCTAAAGTATTGGTCATCGGTGGCGGTGTCGTTGGCGTCAATGCCGCGACGATGGCTGCAGGCATGGGCGCCGATGTCACCCTTATGGACCGGTCACTGCCCCGTCTACGTCAGCTGGATGCGGAGTTCAAAGGCCAGATCAAATGCGTCTACTCCACAGCGAGCGCGATTGAAGAGTATGCTCTCGAGGCAGACCTGGTCATCGGTGCGGTACTGATTCCCGGCGCAGCAGCCCCCAAGCTGCTGACCCGTGCGATGATCAGCAAGATGAAAAAAGGCTCAGTGGTCGTGGATGTTGCTATCGACCAGGGCGGCTGCTTCGAAACATCCAAAGCCACAACCCACCAGGAACCGACCTACGTGATTGATGATGTGGTGCATTACTGCGTTGCCAACATGCCCGGTGGTGTTGCCCGTACTGCGACCATGGCGCTGAATAACGCCACCTTACCGTTTGCCCTGGCACTGGCGGCCGACCCCAAGCAAGCACTATTGAACGATAAGCACCTGCTCAACGGTCTTAACGTCCATAAGGGGATGATCACCTATAAAGCGGTCGCAGATGCACTCGGGTATGAATTTGTCGCCCCTGCACAGGCATTAGAGCAATAGCCCTAATCGAAACAGACCCAGCGCTCAATTGAACAAAAAAGGCGCCTATTAACCCAACCGGTTAATAGGCGCCTTTTTATTGACTCTCGCATCGCCGTCTAAACCGGCACTACAAACCGCACTACTCCCGTACTACTCCCGTACTACTCTCGTACAATACCCGCAGCAAAGTGGCTTCGGTTCAAACAAAGTTCACCCTTTGCGGAGAGACTTTCAAGGCTTAAGCCATTACTTGGCCGATGCGGCCTTGTTACTGAGCTTACCGCTTCTCACCAGATGCTCCTCCAGCCCTGCGTTCTCCAATGCTTTGTTAAGCATCAGACGAATCTCAGTCTCACTCTGCATCCGTAACGCGTTAGCCACTAGCCCCTCTGTTTGCAGACGGCTGACTGAACGAATGACATGCTTGATCCGGGGCAGGCTGTGGGCGTTCATACTGAAGGATTTAACCCCCATTCCCAACAATAACAAGACAGCAGCAGGGTCCGCAGCCAGCTCACCACAGAGACTCACGTCCAGGCCATTCTTATACGCCTGTTCAGTAATGTAGTGCAGCGCACGGACCACACTTGGATGCAGCCGGGAGAACAAACTGGCAACGCTCTGGTTATTCCGATCTACTGCCAGCAAGTACTGTGTCAGATCGTTGGTTCCGATTGAGATAAAGTCCAGGCGCCAGCCCATGTAGTCGAGCAAAAACATGGTAGCAGGTACTTCTACCATGATACCCACCGGTGGTTTGTCAATCTCCAGCCCTTCACTGCGCAACGCTTTCATCGCCTTGCGCAACAGTTCAAAGAAGCTATCGACCTCATCGACACTACTGATCATGGGCAGCATTATTTTAAGGTTATTCAGCCCTTCATTCGCACGTAGCATGGCACGGATCTGACCGAGAAATATTTCTGGATGGTCGAGGGTGAAGCGGATCCCTCGCCAGCCCAGATAGGGATTATCCTCCTGCACCGGAAAGTAAGGCAGCGGCTTGTCGCCGCCGATATCGAGGGTACGCATCGTCACCGGACGCGGATGAAACTGACTCAATACCTTACGGTAGACCCGATACTGCTCCTCTTCGGTCGGAAAACTCTCGTGAACCATAAAAGGGATTTCGGTACGGTACAGCCCCACCCCTTCCGCGCCGCGCTGCAAACCGGGGGTAATATCCGAGAGCAGGCCGGTATTAACAAACATATTTACCCGAAAACCGTCGAGTGTTTCAGCCGGAAGGTCGCGCAGTTTTTCCAGCGATCGATCAAATTCGCTGTCCTTTCTTGCCAGCCGGATAAACTCAGCGCGCAACGCACTGGAGGGCTGAAAATGCACCCGCCCCTGATATCCGTCAATAATGGCTGATTTGCCCACCAACTTTCGCACCGGCAGTTCACCCACCCCCATCACCGCAGGAATACCCAGCGCACTGGCAAGGATCGCCGTATGCGACAATGCCGACCCCTGCTTGCAGACAATGCCCACCAACTTGCCATGCGGAACCCGGGCAATATCGGATACACCGACAACACTCCCCACTAAAATAGTGGGCCGATCGTAACTCACCTCAACCGCATCGGGTTCAAGCAAAAGCCGCAGCAGACGCAGGCCGATATCGCGAATATCCTCACCGCGCGCCCGGAAGTAAAGATCCTCCATCGCCTCAAAAATAGCCGCATGCTCTTCAATAACGATTTTAAGCGCCGCGGGGGCTATGGCTCCGGCCTTAATACGGTCACGAATGGCGCGCTGCAGATCGTCCGAATCCAAAATCATCCGGTAGGCATCGAAAATAGCCTGCACATCGCCCGGCGTTCCAGCCATCAGCTGCTGCCCTTGCACCAATTGTTCGCGGACCCCCACAACCGCTTGATCGAATAGCGCCAATTCGGCCACAGGATCGAGCGAACAGAGATCCTCCACATCCTTAAAACTGAGGCGGCTGCCTGCCGCCACCACCCAACCGATACCCACACCAGTAGAGCCGACGATGCCGTTGACAAAAGTATTGGTTTTCTTACTGGTTTTCAGCAGTTCAGAAATTTTGCCACTGCCGATAGCATCATTCAGCGCACCGGACAGATGCGCGGCTATCGTGACCAAAAAGGCTTCATCTTCATCATCAAAGCGACGCATGGCGCGCTTCTGCACCACCAACACACCCACCAATTTGCGAAAATGGATGATCGGCACACCGAGAAATGCGTGAATATTTTCTTCTTGTGATTCAGGAAAAAAATGGAATTGGGGGTGCCGGGGAGCATCCTCTACGTTAAGCAACTGCTGTTGCTCACCAACAAAACCCACCAAACCATCGCCGAGCGGCAGCCGAATCCGACCTACAGACGCGGCATCCAGCCCCAGCGTATGCATCAGCACCAACTCCTCCCGATCAGAATCCATCAGGTAGATACTACAGACATCAACCGCCATAACTTCCTGAACCTGAGAGGAGATCATGCGGAGCATCTCATCAAGCGAAGCTGCAGTATTGACGTCCTGAACGATCCGTTGCAATCGGGCCAGACTAGGCATAAAACACTCCTGCTAGAGGTGAGAGTCGATCATCGATCGGAAAAACAGACTACTGGGTGGCACCTCAGCTATTCAGCCCCCCTTGTTTAGATGCGCGTACGCGCGCAACACAAACCCGGTTACGCCCCGATTCCTTGGCTTCATATAACGCGCTATCAGCCTGTTCAGACAGTGCCCGGGGGGTTGCATCATTACTGGGCAGCATCGACGCAACACCGGCACTGATGGTCACAACCTCGGCTGCCGATGAGTACGCGTGCGTGAGTTCAACGTCACGCACCGCCTGAATCAGAGTTTCGGCCACGACCGCTGCGCCTTCGGCATCGGTTTCAGGCAACACCGCTACAAACTCCTCCCCCCCATAACGCGCCAGCAGATCCGCCGGACGACGCAGGCATTTTGCCATCGCACGAGCCACCTGACGCAAACAATCGTCACCTTGCGAATGACCGTAATTATCATTATAGAGTTTGAAGTGATCGATATCGATCAGCACCACGCTCAACGCGACTCCCTCGCGCCTTGAGCGTAACCACTCCGCTTCCAGCATGCGGTCAAACTCGCGTCGGTTAGGCAGCTCGGTCAGATAGTCCAACCGCGCCAAAGCGGCCAGCAGCACCGCGCTGCGTTTCATGCGCAACTGCAGATCCAGGCGTGCCTGACAAATTTTCGGGTTAGACAGATCAAACATAACATCGGTTGCACCGGCGTCAAAACCAGCCAGCTCTAACACCTGATCAGGAGCCGCCAGCAATACGATCAGCACCGTATTGCGATGAACCGGATCGGTCCGCAGCGCGGAGCAGTACTGCAAACCGAGAGCACCCAGGCTCATATGATCGATCACAATCATATCAGGCAAACATGACTGCCCCCTGTGCCAGATTTGCGCCTCTTCCACGCCCGCAACCACTTCAATCTGATACGCTGCGCGCAGCTCGGTAACATCACAGCGCTGTTCGATACCCGCGCCAATTAAAAGCAAACTCTGCTTCGGCCGGAGTTCACATGTGGCCAGACTTTCAGGTAGCTGCGGCAGATCACTGCCGGAAAAAAATCCCGACAGCAGATCATAGGTAGGAAAGCCGAGCAGCGGCTTGCCCTGCTCCTCAGACAGCATCGCCGGTAATCGACAATGGAACTGTTCACCCTGCCACTGTTGCTGCCACTGTGCCAATTCCGGTTCTGCAGCTATTTCGAAACCCTCTTCGGGATACTCCAACGCAACCTGCGAACAAAGCTCACGCAACACCTCGGGATTAGATATATCCCCGCCATCCTGCCAATAGGCACGGTAAATAAGGGTCCGCAATTCAGATAACGGCCTGCGGCTATCGGGGTGAAATGCTAATTTCCAAATCAATGCATTAGCTAACGCAGTTTTAGGACGAAAGGCAGGCGTCACTAGCGCCACCTCAGGAGCCCGCTTACGCACCACCCCGACCTCGTTGATCAACTGGGTCTGATCCACTAGCGTTGCATGCTTGCTTGAGGCTGCAGGCATGTGCTCAATGCCACGCCAAAGCACTTTCGCGCTGTCACCCAGCATCAAAATTCGCTCATTCAGAGCAAAGCAGAACGGACAATTAAAATCCGAATAAAAAAGGAATTTCTTCTGCAAAACATGCTCCTGATCTGTTCGATTGAAGACTGACATCGGCACAATGCTCAACAACTACAATCATACTGTAGTTTTCCAGTTCACCCCTTCAGACGCAAGCCTTGCTTGTCATCAACAGTTAATTGGCAGAACCGGAGGATACGGCAATGACTCTAACGACTAATACTGACGGATCAGTAACGGCCACAGGCGAAAACAACACCCACGCCAGCCTCGCATTTACACCGGACTCTTTTGACTGGCCTAAGCACGACTGGAGTCGGTACAATGGGCGGTTTATGTTTACTCCCGGGCTATCATTATGCTGGTAACCCAAAAATATTGAAGGGTAGTTGCTCCATGGTCAAAAAGCTGTACATCAAAACCCACGGTTGCCAGATGAACGAATACGACTCGTCGCGCATCTCCGACCTGCTGGGGGAGAGTCATGAGATGGAGCTCACCGACAACCCGGAAGACGCCGACATCCTGTTACTGAACACCTGCTCGATCCGCGAAAAAGCGCAGGATAAGGTGTTTCACCAACTGGGCCGGTGGAAAAAGCTAAAGCAACAACGGCCTGATTTGATGATCGGCGTCGGCGGCTGCGTAGCCAGCCAGGAGGGTGCTGCAATTCGTACTCGCGCGCCCTATGTTGATATGATTTTCGGCCCACAAACCCTCCACCGCCTGCCGGAAATGATCGATCTGACTCAACAAGGTAAGAGTGGTCACGTCGACGTCAGCTTCCCTGAGATTGAAAAATTCGACCGCCTCCCTGCCCCGAGCGCCGAAGGGGCGGAAGCCTTTGTTTCAATTATGGAAGGCTGCAGTAAATACTGCACCTTCTGCGTCGTACCCTACACCCGTGGCGAGGAGGTCAGCCGCCCGCTCCAGGATATACTGCTGGAGGTGCAGCAACTGGCCGAACAGGGGGTGCGCGAAATCCATCTGCTGGGCCAGAATGTCAACGCCTACCGGGGCGGCAATACAGCCGACGACGAAGACAGCACCGATCTGGCGGAACTGATCGGTTACATCGCCGCGATCGACGGCGTCGACCGAATCCGCTTCACCACCTCCCACCCGGTTGAGTTTAGCGACAGCCTGATCCAGGCCTTCGCTGATATTCCGGAGCTGGTCAGCCATGTTCATCTTCCGGTGCAGAGCGGCTCAGATCGCATCCTGATGGCGATGAAACGCGGTCACACAGCACTCGAGTACAAATCCAAAATACGCAAACTGCGCAAGGCTCGCCCCGATATCTGCCTGTCGTCGGATTTCATCATCGGCTTCCCGGGGGAAACCGACGCCGATTTTGAGGCCACAATGAACCTGATCCACGAGATCGGTTTCGACCACTCGTTCAGTTTCATCTACAGTCCTCGACCCGGCACTCCGGCGGCCGAGCTACCTGACACGACGACCGAAGAGAGCAAAAAGCTACGACTGCAGATCCTTCAGCAACGGATCATTGCCCAGACAGTGTCGATCTCCCAGGCGATGATAGACTCTGAACAGAAGATTTTAGTCAGCGGTTACTCCAAAAAAGATCCAGGCAGACTGCAGGGGCGCACTGAAAACAATCGCGTGGTCAATTTTCCTTGTGACAACCCGGATCTGATAGGCCGTTTTGCCACGGTAAGGATCATCCATGCCTACCCTAACAGCCTGGTGGGGGAACTACTGCACAGCGAACTGGATCAAAAAGTCTAGCCCTATCGCATTTTTATACCGATACTGTGATGACACCCTGACATTACCCTGGAATATATCCAGTTAGAGGCCAGACAACTCCTTGATTACCGACACTGCCGTTCGCTTCACCCTGGAACCGGATAACCCCTCCCACCTGGCCAATCTCTGTGGCCAGCTGGATGAGCATTTAAAACTGATCGAGCAGCGACTGGGGATCCAGATCCGCAACCGGGGCAACGATTTCCAGCTCGTCGGCGATCATCACACCACTCAAGCGGTCAGCCAGATTCTGCACGGTCTCTACCAAGAGGCGGGTGAGGGCGTACAACTGACGCCGGAGATGATCCATCTATCGCTGCAGGAATCCGCACTGGAGCAAAAACCAGCGCCCAGCGAATCCAAACAACTGCAGATCCAAACCCCCAAGGCCCTGGTCAAAACGCGCGGCGAGCATCAGAACAGCTATATCCGCAGCATTCGCACCCTCGACATCAACTTCGGCATCGGCCCTGCGGGTACCGGCAAGACGTTCCTTGCAGTGGCCTGCGCTGTCGACGCTCTGGAGCGGGATGAGGTCCGGCGCATCCTGCTGGTCCGCCCTGCGGTGGAAGCGGGCGAAAAACTCGGCTTTCTGCCCGGCGACCTGGCTCAGAAGATCGACCCTTACCTTCGACCGCTCTATGACGCCCTTTACGAGATGCTTGGTTTTGAGACTGTGAGCCGCTTGATCGAACGTCAGATTATCGAGGTCGCCCCCCTGGCCTACATGCGCGGCCGCACCCTTAACCACGCCTTTGTGATCCTGGACGAAAGTCAAAACACCACCCGGGAGCAGATGAAGATGTTCCTGACCCGGATCGGTTTTGGCTCGACAGCCGTGATCACCGGCGACATCACCCAGATCGACCTGCCCAAGGCGACGGAATCCGGCCTAAAACACGCTATCCAGGTACTCGATGGCGTCGATGGCATTGGCTTTACCCATTTCACCGCTAAGGATGTGGTCCGCCATCCGTTGGTGCAACGTATCGTCCGCGCTTATGACAATTATCAGCAGGATCATGAGTCATGAGTATTGAGATAGATCTGCAACAGGCCAGCGATGCGGCTCAGATCCCCTCCTTGGCAGAGTTCCAACACTGGGCCGAGCACGCACTTAAGGATCGTATCGAAACAACTGAACTCTGTATTCGCGTTGTCGATGAAGCCGAAAGCCAGCAACTCAACCGGGATTACCGCGGCAAGGACAAACCCACCAATGTTTTATCCTTTCCGTTTGAGGCGCCGCCGGGAATTGAACTTAACCTGCTCGGCGATCTGGTTATCTGCGCCCCCGTCGTTGCCCATGAAGCCCAAGAACAACATAAGGCACTTAACCACCACTGGGCACATCTGGTGATTCACGGCATCTTGCACCTGTTGGGATACGACCATATAGAGGAGCAACAGGCACAGATCATGGAATCGCTGGAGACCCGGCTACTGGCTGGGCTGGACATTGCGGATCCCTATCTTGTATAAATCGGATTCATATTTAGTTTTAAAATGTACGCCGGCTAGTGCCAGACTGCGCTTTAACGCACTATTTGCCACTCCCATCTGAGGCACCCTCCACATGAGTGAAGATCGATCGACCAACAGTCAGGGCAGCAAGTCCTGGCTGGCCAGACTCACACAAGTATTCTCGGACGAACCCCGCGATCGTGATGAATTGATGACGGTACTGAACAACGCCGTTGAAAGCCAGGTGCTCGACAGCGAAGTACTGGCGATCATAGAAGGCGCGATGGAAGTCGCGGACATGCAGGTCCGGGACATCATGATTCCCCGCCCGCAGATGGTCGTTATCGACTCGACCCTGACCCCACAACAGTTTCTGCCGGAGATGATAGCGGCCTCCCACTCGCGCTTTCCGGTGATCGGCGAATCGCCGGACGAAGTGATCGGCATCCTCCTGGCCAAAGATCTGCTGCCCTACATCCTCAAAGGCGGCATCGACAGATTTAAGATCCAGGACACGCTCCGTCCTGCAGCCTTCGTCCCTGAAAGCAAGCGCCTAAACATCCTTTTGAGCGAGTTTCGCGCTACCCGTAATCACATGGCGATAGTGGTCGATGAATACGGAGGCATCTCCGGACTGATCACCATCGAAGACGTGCTGGAGCAGATCGTCGGGGAGATCGAAGACGAGTTCGACGCAGACGATGAAGACGCTCCGATCAAGCAGATCGAAGATAACGCCTATATCGTCAAAGCCCTGACCGAAATTGATGATTTCAATGAATTCTTTAACAGTCATCTGGACGATGTCGAATTCGACACGATCGGCGGCATCATCACTCAGCATTTCGGCCACCTGCCTCAGCGCGATGAGACGGTCGATCTGGAAGGCTTCAGCTTCAAGGTCATGAATGCGGACAACCGTCGCATCCGCCTGCTGCAGGTCTCACGCCTGCAACGCGTCGACTGATCAGATGATGTCCGCTCCCAGCCATATAGCCTCTGCGCCCCGCAGCCGCGCCCAGCACTGGCTTACTCGCTGCCAAGACCCGCTGCTCGCTCTTGTTGCCGGAACGCTGGCAGCGCTGGGCTTTGCCCCTTTCGAGCTCTGGCCGCTGGCTATCGCCTCCTGCCTGGGGCTACTGCTGACACTCCAGCGCGCAGCTACTGCCAAGCAGGCCGCGTTTATAGGATGGCTGTATGGCATCGGTTTTTTCGGCGCAGGGGTGTCCTGGGTGTTTGTCAGCATCCACCAGTTCGGCAACGCTCCGATACCACTGGCGCTGCTGCTCACCGCTCTTTTCACGCTCGCCATGGCACTGCTTTTCGCCCTGCACGGATACCTGTATAAACGCTGCATCGCAGACCAGCCGTTAACGATTTTACTGGGATTCCCTGCACTCTGGGTATTGGCAGAAGGGTTTCGCGGCTGGTTTTTGACCGGCTTTCCGTGGCTTTACTTGGGCTACGCGCCGCTCGATAGCTGGTTAGCTGGCTGGGGGCCGATCACCGGTGTATTAGGTCTCAGTGGTTTCAGCGCACTGGTTGCAAGCTGCCTGTTTCTGCTACCCCGGGTATCATATCGACTAAAAATAGCGCTCCTGCTGACCGCGCTGAGCCCGTTTGCCTCGGGCCTCTTATTGCAGCAGATCCAATGGACCCGGCCGACCTCGCAGCCCCCCCTCCGGGTCGCACTGGTGCAAGCCAATATTCCCCAGCAACTCAAATGGGATTCACGCCATCGCGCCCAGATTATCGATCAGTATCTGGAACTCAGCCGCCCCCTCCTCGCGAGCCCTGAAAAAAACAGCGGCTCAGCACTTACCGAACTGATCATCTGGCCAGAAACCGCCATACCGCAGCTCTACGATCTCGCCTTACAACGCCTGAGCCCCTTTGAGCAAAGCCTACGCGACAACCAGGCAGGATTGATCAGCGGTGTCCCATTTCGAACCCCGCCCGACCCGGCGGTTACCACCCGATACCACAACTCCATCATGGGACTGGGAAACGCGGCAGGTCTGTACCATAAACAGCGCCTGGTTCCTTTTGGCGAATATGTACCTTTGGAAAACTGGCTACGCGGGCTGATCGACTTTTTCAACCTGCCAATGTCGAATTTCAGCCTTGGCGCCGCAGACCAGCCGCCGCTGCTATTCCAGCGCTCCTTGGATGAGAACAACACGATGATCCGCATAGCGGCATACATCTGTTACGAAATCGTCTATCCCGATCTGGTTGCCAGTAACGCTCGTAATAGTGAACTGTTGCTGACGATCAGCAATGACAGCTGGTTTGGTGACAGCCTTGCACCTCACCAACATCTGCAGATGGCACGGATGCGCGCTCTGGAAACCGGTCGTTACCTGATCCGCAGCACCAACAATGGCATCTCGGCACTGATTAATGCGCAAGGGCTCGTGTTGCAACGCGGGCCCCAGTTTGCGACCGACGTGTTGCACGGCGAAGTGCAACCGATGCAGGGCATCACCCCCTTTATTCGCTTCGGTTCGAGTCCGATACTGGCGCTGAGTGCGCTGCTGCTGGGCGCCTCGCTATTACACAAGCACAACCGCCGCAGCGCCACCTACAAACGCAACTTACAAACGTAACCAACGCCAGCGCCATGATCAACGCGCTATCAGGATGCGCCATTATCCCGATGAAAGTAATGGCTCTGGCACTGATGACAAGGCGCTATCACCGAAGTTTGCTCCAGCTTAACCAACGCGCCACATTCAAGACAGCGTAAACGCCCTGCCGCAGCCACCTCGCCCGCCAGATAATCCTCAGGGCCATGATCCAACCGCAACTGCAGCTCGGCTTGATCTACCCGGGTTTTGTCGGCCAATCCAAACAGCTTCTCGACAACCGCATATTCCAGCGCCTGCAGATCAAAGTTTAACCACTGGGCGATCCCTTCACCGGTTTTGTGAATGACCGAGCCCGCTTCGCGCAGATCACGGCGCAGATAAGCCTGCAGCAGGTCCAGCTCGTCCCGGGTCATCTCTCTGGCGGCCAGTTCAAGCTCGGCAGCTTCCTCTATTTTCTGCTGAATAAAAGGCCAGGATTGCACCTCAACCTGGTCAATAGAGAGATAAACGCGTTCGAGCAACCGATTGTAAATATCCGTTGCATCCTTAGGCAGTTGTGGCGAGCTGTTGTCCGGTTTTTCGTTGTTTGGATCTGTTTGGTTCATAGCGCCCTCACTCAGGCCGACAAAGCGCGACCTACCCCTATCTGCATCTGGCTATCTATTGTATCCTAGCCGCTTTTCTCATGACCCTACAGCTGCTTTGTAACGATAGCAAAACAGCGGTCATCCTAATGCGCTCAGCACGGTTACTTAAGTCACATGAAAGAACTGTATCACCCGCGGTCTATTGAAGCCAACGTCCAACAGCACTGGGATCAAAACCAGAGTTTCCAGGTCACCGAGCAACCAGGCAAAGAGAAGTTCTACTGCCTGTCGATGTTCCCTTACCCCAGTGGCCAGCTGCATATGGGCCATGTGCGTAACTACACCATCGGCGATGTCGTTTCTCGCTACCAACGGATGCAGGGTAAAAACGTATTGCAGCCGATGGGTTGGGATGCCTTCGGCCTACCCGCCGAGAACGCAGCGATTCAGAACAAGGTGGCTCCGGCCAAGTGGACGTTCGAAAACATCGCCTACATGAAACAACAGCTCAAGACCCTGGGGTTCGGCTATGACTGGAGCCGCGAAGTCGCCACCTGTCACCCGGAGTATTACCGCTGGGAACAGTGGTTTTTCACCCAACTGATGGATAAAGGATTGGTTTACAAGAAAAACTCCATGGTCAACTGGGATCCTGTCGATCTTACCGTACTGGCCAACGAGCAGGTGATCGATGGCCGTGGCTGGCGCTCAGGGGCGCTGATTGAACGCAAGGAGATCCCGCAGTGGTTTCTGAAGATCACCGACTATGCCGACGAACTATTGGACGATCTGGATAAACTCGAGCACTGGCCCGAGCAGGTTAAGACCATGCAGAAGAACTGGATCGGTCGCTCCGAAGGGGTAGAGCTTAAATTCCATGTCGAAGGTGACGGCGACCTGACCGTGTTCACCACCCGACCTGACACCCTGATGGGGGTGACCTATGTGGCGGTCGCCCCGCAGCACCCGCTAGCCACCCGCGCTGCGGCAACCAGCCCTGGCATGCGCGATTTCATCGTGGAAGCCAGCCATATCAAGATGGCAGAAGCCGATATGGCGACCATGGAGAAAAAAGGGATCGATACCGGCTTCAAGGCGCTGCATCCAATCTCCGGCAAACCGGTGCCGGTATACGTCGCCAATTTTGTATTGATGGAGTACGGTTCAGGTGCCGTGATGGCGGTTCCGGCTCACGACCAGCGCGATTGGGAGTTTGCGCATAAATATGGCCTGCCGATCCAGCAGGTGATCAAACCACTCACTGACAAGACCGAATACAACATCGATCTAGCTGCGTTTACCGACAAGGGCGAGCTGATCAACTCCGGTGAGTTTAACGGCCTGACCTCCGAGGATGCGTTCAAGGCGATCGCGTTCCACCTCAAACAAACAGGCAAGGGCGAAGTCCAGATCAACTTCCGTCTGCGCGACTGGGGCGTATCCCGGCAGCGTTATTGGGGCACACCTATCCCTGTAATCAACTGCGAGAGCTGCGGTCCGGTTGCTGTTCCGGCGGCCGATCTGCCGGTGGTACTACCGACCGATGTTGATTTCGACGGCTCCGGCTCGCCAATCAAGTCGATGCCTGAGTTTTACCAAACCTCCTGCCCTACCTGTGGTAAGGACGCCACTCGGGAGACCGATACCTTCGATACCTTTATGGAGTCCTCCTGGTACTACGCCCGGTATGCCAGTCGTAATTGCGACACCGCGATGCTGGACGAGAGCGCCAACTACTGGGGCCCGGTCAATCAATATATCGGCGGCATCGAGCACGCCATCCTGCATCTGCTATATTCGCGCTTTTTCCACAAACTGATGCGAGACATGGGTCTGGTTGACTCTGACGAGCCGTTCGAGCGGCTACTCACTCAGGGCATGGTCCTGGCCGAAACCTATTACCGCGAAGATGCCAACGGCGGTCAAAGCTGGTTCTCACCGCAGCAGGTCGATGTCCAGCACGATGACAAAGGTACGATTGTGGCTGCCACGCTGGTCAGCGACGGCAAGCCGGTCGTGTTTGGCGGCATCACCAAGATGTCCAAGTCCAAGAATAACGGTATCGACCCACAGGTGATGATCGACCGTTTCGGGGCTGATACGGTACGTCTGTTTATGATGTTTGCAGCACCACCCGAACAGACCCTGGAGTGGTCAGACAGCGGCGTCGAAGGGGCGCATCGCTACCTCAAGCGACTCTGGAAACTGGTCTACGATCACGTCAGCCGAGGCCCGGTAGCCGCACTCAACATTGAAACCCTGGACGACAAACAGCGCGAGGTTCGGCGCAAAACCCATGAGACCATCGGTAAAGTCAGCGATGATATCGAACGTCGCCAGACCTTTAACACGGCTATTGCGGCCGTGATGGAACTGACCAACACCGTGAGCCGCTTTATCGATGCCGGCCCACAGGGCCGCGCAGTGGTTCAGGAAGCGCTGGAAGCTGCCGTTGCACTACTGTCGCCGATTGTCCCGCATATTGCCCATCAACTCTGGCAAGATCTGGGGCACAACAGCGAGCTGCTCGATAGCGCTTGGCCCAGGATTGACCAGGACGCACTGACCCGCAGCAGCATCGAGATCGTGCTTCAGGTCAACGGCAAACTGCGCGGTAGATTACAGGTAGCCGCGGATGCCGATCGTGATCTAATCCAGCAGCTGGCCCTGGCCGATGAAAACGTCCAACGCTATACCCAACAAGCCACTATCCGCAAAGTGATCGTGGTACCGGGCAAGTTGGTTAATATCGTGGTGAGTGGCTAAACGATGTCAGCAGGGTGCGAACGTTATGGACTCAAGCTCGCGCTTATAGCCCTACTCACGCTAGCCAGCGGCTGTGGTTTTCAGCCGCGTGGCGTGATAGCGGTTCCAGAGCAGCTTAAAACGCTCTATCTACAGGGGGATGAACGCAGTGCAATCTACCAGACGGTCGAGCGCAGCTTCGAATCCAGCGGGGTGGTACTGGTCAACACGCCCGAGCAAGCGCCCTACCATATCAACCTGATCGGGATACAGCATCAGCGCCGCTCGGCATCGCTAAACGAGAGAGCAAAGACTCAGGAGTATGAGTTGCGTTCGTTCTTGAGTTATGAGATCCAAGACAGCATGGGTGCCATCCTGGTCAAACCGACCCAGATCTATACTGAACGCACCTACAGCTACGACGAGAACAGCGTCAGTGCCAAAGAGGCCGAAGAAGCGTTACTGCGCCAGGAGATGCGCATCAACCTAGCCCAGCAGCTGGTACGCCGTTATCTCAAACTGGCTGAGATCTATAGCCGCTAAGCTCTGAAACTTAAACAGGAACAACTCAGCAGCCACGTCAAGCAACCGCTACAGCCGGTCTACCTCCTCAGCGGTGACCACCCGCTGTTAATTCAGCAAAAACTGGCAGAGGCCTTATAGCTACAACGCGATGAAACTCAAACAGGAACAACTCAGCAACCACGTCAAGCAACCACTAC
>JBALTG010000005.1:0-71997 GCA_036964625.1 Motiliproteus sp. | reverse complement strand
CGGACATTGTGGCGACTTCCGCTATCGGCAGCTTCATCTACTTAGCGGTCATCGTTACCCGTTACTGACTCTACCACTGCTCCAGATCATGCAGCATTTTCATGAAGTTCTTGGCGGCCAACATTCCATACGTAATTTCTACTAGGGAAGGTGCGATCAAGTCGCTTCTTTTCGGTTAGTCCGCCGGTTCCGGCCATATCAGCCCGAAAAACCGTGATTCATAACCATTTAGTCCGCCTGAATACCCATTTCAGGATATTCAGGCGGACTACTCCTACGTACGCACAACTTGACCCACTCTGACGATATTTGCCAGAGCAAAAAGCGTCGCCAACTTGTTGTCGTTTTTCATCAAGCCGCGATAACGCGCTTTGGTAAATCCGAACTGACACTTGATGATTCGGAATGGGTGCTCAACCTTAGCTCGAATACTGGCTTTCATGTATTCGATATTGATTAAAACCTTGTTGATCCGTGGGTGTTTCTTAAGCACCCTGACGATCCCTGGCCGCTCCGCAATATGCCAGACAACGGCTTTGTCTTTGAGATCATCCCGCTTATCGATGCCCCGGTAACCCGCATCAGCAAAAACGAACTGCTCGTCGCCGTGGAGTAATCGGCCTGCGGGGTTCAAGTCATGTTCGTTGGCCGCAGTGGTTTCAAGGCTGTGCGTTAGCCCTGTTCTGGCACCGACGCCAATATGAGCTTTCATACCGAAATGCCACATGTTGCCTTTCTTGGTCTGGTGCATCTCGGGATCGCGCTCACCGGCTTTATTCTTGGTTGAACTGGGAGCCTCAATAATGGTGGCGTCCATCAACGTGCCTTCTTTTAACAGGACACCCGCGTCGGTCAGCCAGTTGTTCACTTCCTCGAAGATCCGCCGACCCAGTCCATGACGTTCCAGTAGGTGCCTGAAGTTCATAATCGTGGTGTGATCAGGGATCGGCTTATCGAACGAGAGGCCCGTAAATAAACGCATCGATGCGATTTCATAAAGAGCGTCTTCCATCGCAGGGTCACTCAGGCTGTACCACTGCTGGAGACAATGAATGCGTAACATCGTTATCAGCGGGTAGGGACGCCGACCATTACCTGGTTTGGGATAGTGCGGTTCAATGACAGGTTCAATCCGAGTCCAGGGAACAAGCTTTTCCATCCGACCGAGAAACTTTTCTTTGCGGGTCTGGCGACGCTTGTTCTGGTATTCAATGTCGGCAAAGCTGAGCTGGTGTTCCATCGTTGATCCTGTCAGTTAAAGCTATGCCGTGAATTGTCGCATGATGAGGGACTTGATCGCATGTTCCCTAGCCGCAGGAGACACCTATTTGCGCTAATATTGAAAGACAAGTCGGACCTCGACCCTAACCTTTGGCATCCACGGGAAGCGCTATCGCTGATTGAGCGTATTCGAATCATTGGAAAAACCCACAGATGCCCCCCTGTTGAAAGGTACAACGTTAAACATGACGACTTCCGAATTTTTTAACCAACGCTATTCCTTCGTCATGATCTTTATGACCGCAGTAGTCTTGGATTTATTGCTTGCAACCCAACCTGCCTATGCCGAGACAAAGCCTCGGCTAATACTTCAGATCACCATCGATCAGTTACGAGGAGACCTTCCAACACGTTATTACAACCGCCTAACGGAGGGTGGGTTTCGTTACCTTTGGGAAAAAGGGGTGGTCTACCGTAACGCCCATCATTCACACGCCAACACCGAAACCATTGTCGGCCATACCACTCTGGCAACCGGCACCACCCCCTCCATCCACGGCATGGTTGGGAATGTCTGGTTTGATCGAGAGACCGGGCAAACCACCTATAACGTCGAAGACCCCCGCTACCGACTGCTGACCAAGGGTGCAGGGGTGGATGCCAAAACCGAGATTGACCCGACGCAGCGGATCGCAAAGACCGATGGGCGATCCCCCGCCGCCATTCTGGTCTCAACCTTTGCCGATGAACTGCGCAGCTATACAAACGGTCAGTCCAAAGTGTTTGGGGTGTCCATCAAAGACCGCGGTGCTATCGCCATGGCAGGGCATTCGGGTAAAGCATTCTGGTTTTCCAAAAATAACGGCGAATTTGTCACCAGTACCTACTACTTCAATGAATACCCTGCCTGGGTGTCAACCTGGAACGCTCAGAAGAAACCACAGCGCTATGCCGAGACCTCATGGCAACTGTTGCATGAACAATCCAGTTACCTGTTCGCAGCGAGCGATGATCGAGCATGGGAAACCGATTTGGCCGGCTTTGGCCGTGTCTTTCCCCACGCCTATGGCAAGGGAGACGGAAAGTACTTCAACACCCTGTTAACCCTGAGTCCCGCCGGCGATGCCCTGACCCTGGATTTTGCCAAAACCCTGCTGATTGAAGAGCAGCTGGGTCAAGACACGATAACGGATTACCTGAGTGTCAGTTTTTCATCGACCGATTATGTCGGCCATATTTTTGGTCCCTCCAGCCTAGAAGCAGAGGACAATATCCTCAGGTTGGATCGGCAGCTGGCTGAGCTGTTTAAATTTGTAGACCAGAAGGTCGGGCTCAGCAATACCCTGATCGTACTGTCGGCAGATCATGGCGGACCCGACTCGCCGGGCTATCTCAAGCGCCTGAAGATCCCGGCTGGTTATGTACAACCAGAGGCATGGGATAAGGTGGCAGCCATTGGGCGGATTAAGCAGCGGTTCAATATCACTGGCCCATTGATCGAGAGCTACCAGCACCCCTACCTGTATTTGAGTCAAGCGGTACTCAATGACACCGCTATCGAACGCGCAGTCCTTGAGGCCTCGATCATTGATGAACTATCCAGCTTCCCAGGTATTGCGCTGGCGGTCTCCAGCACTGCACTGCGTCATGGCAACGTGCCGGATACGTGGCTCTATCGTTCGGTTTTGAACAACTTTCACGCCAAACGCTCGGGTGATATCTACATCGTGTTTGAGCCAAACTGGTTCATTAACGACTTCGACGGCCTTCGGGTGGCGGTAACCCATGGCTCACCGTGGCGCTACGATACCTTCGTACCGATCATTTTTGCCGGCGCAGAGATACAGCCCAGACACGTGTTTCGCCAGGTTTCTACCGTCGATATCGCCCCGACCCTGTCCGCCTATATCGGCACCAAGCCACCCTCCGGTGCGACCGGCAAGCTGTTGGTCGAACTCTTTAAGTAATAAACACTGAAAAAGGGACAGACCGATGAGTGAAACAGATCGTCGGAGTTAGCCTCAGAAATTTCCACATCAACGGCCGCGTTGAATAATCCGTGCTGCCGCAACTGAACATGGTGCCGCGTGATGCTCCCGCGAGCACCCCGCATTCAACCACCGACGGAAAGTTGCTACTGGGGCTTCTACTCCGAGCTGGATTTTTGCTGAGCCGCTAGACGCCTTCGCACCTCTGGATCAGCAGGCGCGATCGCAGACAGACGACTCAGATAAGGCCAGGTTTCGTGGCTCCGTCCCGCTTTATCAAGGTAGGCAATCAGCGTGCTCAACACATCATACTGATGCGGCCAGGTTTGGTTTACCCGCTTCAGCACATCGATGGCCTGCTCAAGCGCGCCGGTAGATTCCAACGCCACGGCATAGATGAATCCAAAACGGACGGTGTTGTCTGGTTGCTCGATTGCACGTTCGAGATAACCGACTGCTCGGCTTAAATCGCCTTGCCTGATCCAATACAGCCCCAGGCTATGCAAGGCGGCGCCACTGTCTGGCACCATCAACACAGCCTGTTCCAACACCTCGCCAGCGCGCTTTGCGTTTCCTGAAGCACGGTAAAAATCGGCTAGATTGAGCAACGCCGGAATATAGCTGGGCTCAAGTACGAGTGCTTGCTTCAGAGCCTGTTCGGCCCTATCGACCTTGCCCAAATTCAAGCGGTAATTGGCCAGTGCCAGTTGGCCGGCGGGGGTATCTTCGCTACGCTTGAGCTGCTGCTGGTACTCCTTCAACAGCACCTCAAGCATCTCTTGTTCAGTGCCTGCGAGCTGGATTTTGTAGCCCGCCAACTGGTTTGCAACCTGGTAACGTACCGCCGCCGAGCTATCGTTGATCAGCGGCTTCAACAGCCTCCAGCGTTGTGGCAAGGGGATAAACTGGGCTGATTGAACGGCAGCCGCGCGAACCAACGGCTCGTGCGCGCCCAACTGTTGGCTGAGAGTTTCGGCGGTCAGCCTGGATGGTATATTGCCTGCCAGCGTCATCAAGGTTGCACGCCGGATCGGAGCTATTTCAGGGTTGTTGATCAGTTCAACGATGCGCCGAAGCGCCAGAGGGTCAGCTTTTTGCGCTTTAGCGTTCGCCGCAGAAAAAGCGTCGGGGTCAAGCGCAGACCATCGCTTCAACGCGCTGGCAGCCCAAGCCTGGGTCACGCCCTGGTGGCAGCCGGTACACGCATCAGGAGCCCCCGTTTGCTCGGCTTGCTGAGGCCGGGGAATGCTGAAACTGTGGTCCCGACGGTCATCGACCTCCATATATGTCGTCGCAGGCATATGGCAGCTAACGCAGGCTGCGCCGCTGCTGGCTTCACGGTGGTGATGGTGTTCTGGCGTGTCGAACCGGTCGGCCCGGTGGCATTGGCCACAAAGGCCATTACCCGTCTCCTTAACCTTGCCGGTATGGGCATTGTGACAGTCGGTGCAGGTGACCCCTGCCCGGTGCATCTTGCTCTGCAAAAAGCTTCCCAGTACAAACACTTCATCCTGGATCTGCCCGTCGGCGTAGTACAGCCCCTCGTCCAGCAACCGCAGTCGGGCATAGTCGTTAAAATCCTGCGCCGGATCCAGCTCATCGATCAGTTGACGGCGTGCATGACAACCTCCACAGGCGTTGATTTGCGCGGAGGTGGATTGACCCGTGGGGATTGCCGTTGGCTTATCGCCGGAAAAGGCAAACCGCCGGGATGAGGTGAAATCGGTTGGCAGCCCGGTAGCGGACTCAACCTTGAAATTCTTGTCATTGACCCGCTGGAGATGGTCAAACCCAGCCCCATGACACGCCTCACAGCCAACACTGATCTCTGCGACGGTTGTTTGATAACGATGGGCGGACAGGTTAAATCCTTTGGTCACCCCGGTTGAATGACACTCAGCGCAGCGGCTATTCCAGTTTTGCAACTGCCGTGCCCAATGCAGAGGACTCGATGGCCCTGTCTCTTCATCGGGAAGCAGTTTAAACCAACGTTGGCCTCCCTTTTCCGCAGCGCGGCTGTCCCAGGCAACATCAAATGCCTGGAGTTTCCCGTCGCCAATATCGATCAAATATTGCTGCAGCGGTAAAAAACCAAAGGTATATTCCACCGGGTAGGTTCGGAGTTTGTTGTCCCCCCCCACCGCCGTGATCTGATACGTTTCACCCTCACGGCTGAACCGCACCCGTGTCTCGCCATGGTTGAATTCGATATTATCGAAATCCCCGAGCACATTGCCCGGTACCGCAGGCAACATCGCCTGGGCATGATGGGACTGTTGCCACAGTTGATATTCATTGGTATGACAGCTGCCGCAGACATCGGTACCGACAAATCCATCATCGTCCACCTGTAACCCTTGACCATAGCTGGGTGACATCAACAGGGTCGTCAGCAATAAAAACAGAACGAAACTTCTTTCCCTCATCGCGACCGATCCTTTCCATTGAGTCGGGTCGACAGCCTGTCTAACAGCCCCTGCTCTTTTACTAACGCAATAGATTTGATTTGCCCTTCTCCGCTCAGGTAAAGGTAATTTAACGTCAGATCAACGCGGCTATGAATTGCACACTTCGGTCTATTCTGTTTTTTGATCTCTGCTGTTAAACGCTTAATAAATTTCCAGGTATCGGGCGATTCAGATCGGTTTCCAGAATAGATCGCCTGCATTATCTTATCGTAATCCGCTGTAAGTTTATCGTTGTTCAAACGACAAACCTGATGGCGAATAGGGCTATCCGGAGCGCTGTCGTACTGGCTCATCCACCGGTAGAGGTACCCCAGTGCTTGTTCAGGATCGTTTTGACGACACGCCTTTCTGGCCTGCTTTAACAGCCACGAACCGGTGGGAGTCGTTTCCTTCGAGGTGGCTTTCAACGCGTCAGATGAGCCCCCTCTTCGCGTCAGCCATAGCGCCATGATCAACAAAAAGACGACGGCAATGCCCTGATATATCGTCGGTAACATCTGCTTCAGGAAGTCGCCGCTGTCCGGGGAAGTCGCCCCCGGCAGGTCGTTCACCTGGCCCGGCGGCCCCGTGACAACCAAAGACAGTGCCGGCAGGGTAATCACCTCGACCTGCTGAGTGGCCAGATTCCACCAGTAAAAGGTTTCGGCGGGTATTTCAAATTCACCGGCGACTTCGAATACGTAGGTGATCTGCTGACTTCGCTCGGCCAGATACTCGCCGCGATTCACCTTGTCGCTCAATTGTGCCGGTTTTAGGTAACGTGCGACGCCCTCAATGTCCGGTGCAGCCAGTTTCGGCAACATCATTGCTGGCAGGTTATCGGCAGATATTGTCACCGTACGCCTTAGTGCATCTCCGAGTTTAAACTCCACGATCGGCTTGTTGTAGCTCTCGCTCACCTCCAAGCGCGTCGTGGCAACCCAGTCGCGCTGGTCAGCTAGTGCCTGTGGCCATGCAGCAGAAAATGAGATCGGTTCGGTTTGAGTTTTTCCCGTTAGGGTCTCGAGATTATCACCGGCAATCGACAGGCTTAGTGATATCGGGGGAACTTCAAACGAGCCACTGCGTTGCGGATAAACCACCAGCGACCACTGCTGCACCGTCCAGGTCCGGTCTTGTTCCTGCAGGGTCGTATTCAGCGCGAATTGTTCGCGCTGTAATACAATCGCATCGTTGATTTCAACGTGCCCAATACGCGTGCCGCCGGCGAACCATTTGTCGCTGGCAACCTCGATAATTAACATCACCTGCTGCCGGGCGAGGATCTCATCGGCCGGTTCTAGCCAGCTGTTGATTCTGAGTCTATCGGCCTGCTGCAGCTGTTCGATGGTCGTCGCCGGCGAGGTATTGGCGAGCAGCAACAAGCACCCCAACAGGACAGTCCGGGCTATTTCATTCATCCGTCTTACCCTGTCTCAGCTGCATCTGGAACTTAACGCCTAGAAAAAATGATGGATCTTTTTGTACCTGGCGCATCCACTGATCGTTAATCTGTTGATTGAGTAAGATATCTTCGGCGCTTAACTGTTCAACCTCGCGAGTCACGAAATCCTGCCGCTCTGCGCCATCGGCGGTTAACGGTTGCTCGTCACCCAGCTCTCTTGACGAGTCGCCGTCCTCGGCCTTTTGGCTGGCGCTTAGCAAGTTGATCTGATCGATGATGGACTGGATCTGGTCACGGTTTTTTAGCGCCGAAGGATGCTTGGGGTCAAGTTTAAGCACCTGATTATACGCTTGCACGGCATAGACATAATTTCGACTATGGGCCCAGGCGTTGGCCTGATTGAAATAGCCATCAACCGATTCGATGCGGGAAAACATCTCCGTAGCGGCGGCAAAGTTTTGATCCCGGTAGTAGGCAACCCCCCGCCAAGCGATACTTTCAAACCGTACCGCGGCTTTTTTATAGTCCCCCCGTTGCAGGTAGTACCGCCCCTGCTGATTCGGGGTCAACCAAAGATCCATCAATGGCTTGGCCCACGCCCACTCCGAAGAGGCATCATCATCCGCTATGGCAGACTGCGGCGCGGTCATGCTCGCAACCATGACCAACGCGACACACCAATGCAGGGTCCAGCCACGGCGAAACCACAGCAGCATGCAGAGCCCCATCACGAACACCAGGTAATAGCCTTCGTCGACCCAGGGCCTGCTACCGTCCTCAACAATCACTAGGTGTGAGTCAATGCGACGATTCAGGTTTCGCACATCGTCCTTGTTAAAGGTCAGTGTCTGGTAATAGCCATTGTTTTCGCTGGCCAGTTTCTCCAACGCCGCACGTTCGAGCGGCACCCGCAGCGCCCCGGTATTGTTACGGCCCTCTCCCGCAACAGAATCACGCCCTACCCCCAACAGCAGCAATTGGTGCTGCCGCACCGAGAAATACTGCTCAAAAACCGCCGCTGTCTTGGGGCTGACGCCGTCGCCAATCAGTAACACCGTGCCAGGTACCGGTGAATTGCCCAGCATCTGTTCGGCAATGGGCAGCACTTGCTCTGGAAATTTGCCTTTGCGAGGCATGATTTCGGGTTCTATCGCATCAAGAAAGTTTTTAATCACCTCCGGGTCGTTGGTCAGCGGTATCACGCTGTGCGCGCTTCCTGCAAACACAATCAATCCGACCCGCCCACCCGGGCGCAACGCCAGCAGGTCTTTTACTTTCAGCTTTGCCCGTTCCAGCCGAGAGGGTTGAACATCCTGCTGTTGCATCGAAGACGACACATCCAGAGCGATAATTAGAGCGGCGATATCTTCAGAAAAGGGTGAGGGTTGCTGTTTCCAGGTCGGCCCCGCCATGGCAATAACACCTAGCAGCACGACAAAGACCGCCACCGTGACCGGGTTGAATCGGCTGCTCTGCCCATGGCGAACCACCATCGCCTTTAACAGCGCCGGATCGATTATCCTGCGCCACTGTTCAACGGGGTTATTGGCCTTCAACAAAAAGGACAAGGGCACTAGAAGGGGGATTAGCGCGAGCAACCACCAGGGACGCAACAGATGAAAATAGCTAAACTGCCCGAAATTTATGGGTAGCCACTCAAACAAGAGGAGTCCTCCTCTTGCGGACTAGGGTCTGAATCGTCATCAGGCTAAAAAACGCCATGTAACCGACGATAACGATACCCACAGGGTAATGATGCAGACTCTGGCGGGGTCGGAAACTGAGGGTTTCGTGCATTTCAGGCTCGAGTCGTGAAATATCTTGATAAACCTGTTCCAGTTCAGCACGATCGAAGGCCTGGTAGGCATTACCCCCGGTAATCTCGGCAACAGATGTCATCACCTCGAGTTCCACCTCCTCTTCGCCAACCGCCTCCGGGTTGCCAACCGCAATGGTATAGATCGTGACGTTATTGTGGGCTGCGACCTTGGCGGCTTCAATCGGCGGTACCTTACTGCCGGTATCATTACCGTCGGTTAACATGATCAACACGCGATTATCCGTTTCACTGCCATCAAACAGCTTGATCGCCAATCCGATCGCATCGCCGAACATTGTACTTTGCCCGGCCATCCCTATCTCGGTTTCCTGTAGCAGGGTCAGCCAGGTGGCATGATCCTCGGTAAACGGCGTCTGCAAGTAGGGAGAGTCACCAAAAACGATCATACCCAGCCGATCATGCTGGCGTTGCACTGCAAACTCCGCCAACACCTGTTTAACGGCTGCAAGACGAGAGATCTCGGTTCCATCGGCCAGTTTAAAATCCATCGTTCCCATGGAACCGGAGAGATCCACAGACACCATCAAATCCCTTGCGGACTTGGTCAGCTCGATGGGATCCCCGATCCACAAGGGTTTGGCCATGGCTACGACTAACAAGAGCCAGGATGCCGGTACCCAGATCTTTTGAAACAGCAGCCGTTGCAGGATGACGGCCCCTTTTTGCGGCCGCTGACCGGTCAGGTTCACCAGCCGTTGAAAGAAGGGAACGCGGACAGAATCCTTGCTCTCCCGGTAGGCAGGCACCAGCCAGAGCACCAGCAGCGGCAAAGGCAGCGTGACAAACAACCAGGGAAATGCAAACTCATACATGGCTAGGTTCCCGATGCGTCGCAATCCACTGTAGCGACATATCGATAAGCGCCGTCCTTGCCTCATCATCCAATTGCCATCGATCCTGGGGCAGATAACTGACTGACAACAGTTGTTTACCCGGTCTCTCGGTAAACGAGGGGCCCGAATAATGGGCATCCAGAAAGGCTAACCAGTCGCTGCCGCTCAGGCTTGCCACCTCCTCACGCGGGTACGCCTGCAATGCGGTCACCTTAAGGTAATACGGCAACACGGCGACCATATCCTGTTGTTGATGTTGTTGCAGCTGCCATAACGCTTCGCGGCGGTAGCGGTTACGCCACCAGCCTGTTGACCAGCGAATTCCACGCCAAACCAGCCAAGCAGCCGCGATAAAACCCAGCACCTGCCAACCCGGTGCGGACGGCCACCAACTAATCGGGGCTGGCAAAGCGATCTCATCGATACCGTGAATCAGATAGTTGCCAAAGCTATCACTGTTCTCGATGTTCATCGGCTCGGCCTTGCCATGCGTTCGCCGATCGCCTGCCTGACCTGGTCCAGTGCGGGTTCGCTAGTGCTCACGGGAATAACCGGTATACCGTGCTTGCTCATCTCCTGCTGTAGGTATTCGACGGCATTATCAAAGTGTTCGGTGTACTGTTGCTTGAGTCCTGCAGTATTGGATTGCAGTTGGATCTGCAACGCTCCATCACTCAATACCAGCTGGCTACCATCCGGTAGAGCCTTTTCCATTGGGTCAAAGACCAGCGAGACGATGACATCATTGTGCCGCGCCAGTCGTTTGATTCGTTTAACGGTTTCATCGTCCCAGCCGCTCATATCGCTAATGATCACGATCAGATAGTCATGGCCGCTGAGTCGTTCGGTTTGTTTCAATGCCAGATTCAACTGGGCGTCATTTTGTGGATCCGGGTAATCGGCTGTTAAACGGTGATTTAGCTTCACCACATTATGCAGTATCTGCATCACCGCTTTGCGGCTGCGGTGCGGCCGGGTCTCTACCACCTCAGCATCATTGAACACCAGCGCGCCGACTCGATCACCGACCGACAAAACCCGCCACGCCGCCAACGCCGAAAGTTCGGCGGCTATGACCGATTTCATCTTCACCTGACTGCCAAAAAACATGCTGATTCGCTGATCCACGACCAGCAAAACCGGTCTTTCCTTCTCTTCGGTATAAACCCGCACATGGGGCTTGCCGGTGCGATTGGTAACTTTCCAGTCCAGGGTGCGAATATCATCGCCGGCACGGTAGTGCCTTAACTCTTCAAAGTTGAGCCCTCGCCCGCGCAGCCGAGACGCATGGCGCCCGGATAAAATGCTGTGCTGCGGCTGCTTGGGTAAAAAACTGAATCCGTAGACCTGGTGCTGGAATGCCACCAGAGCTTTCAGGCTGGTGTAGATACTGGCGTCGTTCATCGGTACTGCCGCCTTTGATGTTTGTCCAAGGGGATGCCGAAACAGGGGGCGCTAGACGACAGCGACCTGCTTAACGATCTCCTCAACGACCTGATCGGGGGTAATACCGTCCGCGACCGCCTCGTAACTCAAGATCAACCGATGTCGCAATACGGCGTGGACGACACTGCGAACATCATCGGGATCGACAAAATCCTTACCCTGCAGCCAGGCATAGGCACGGCTGCACTTGTTCAACGCGATTGAAGCCCTCGGACTCGAGCCCACTTCTATCCAGTCCTTAAGCGACTTGCCATAGCGCTCAGGCTCTCGAGTGGCCATCACCAGCGCCACCATATACGTCTCAACATTGTCTGAGACATGCAGTGCATGGATCTCTCCCCGCGCGTCAAAGACGGCTTGCTGGGGTACTTTGGCCCGTTTCTGCACCGATTCCGGCTGTTCTTCGCCGTGCACCAGCTGCATTATTCTCAGCTCGGTTTCTTCATCGGGATAATCGATGAAGATCTTCATCAAAAAGCGATCCATCTGTGCTTCGGGAAGCGGATAAGTGCCCTCCTGCTCGATTGGATTTTGGGTCGCCAGTACCATGAACAGTTCCGGTAGTTGGTGGGTTGTACCGGCTACGGTGATCTGGCGTTCCTCCATCGCTTCGAGTAACGCGCCCTGCACCTTGGCGGGAGCACGGTTAATCTCATCGGCCAACACCAGGTTATTAAACACCGGCCCCTCGCGAAAGGTGAGTAACTGCTTGCCTTCCACTTCCTGGAAGATTTCGGTGCCGGTGACATCCGACGGCAACAGGTCGGCGGTAAACTGGATCCGCCCCAGATCGGCTTGCAACACATTGGCCATGGTTTTGATCGACCGGGTTTTTGCGGTGCCTGGCAACCCTTCGAGCAATACGTTGCCATTGGCCAACAGGGCAATGATCAGGCTATCCACAACATGTTGCTGCCCGAGCACTGACAGCTGCATCTGCTGTTTGAGTTGATTAATAGCCGTGAATGATTCAGACATATTCCGCTTCCTAACCATTCCTGGCCGCGTCAAGCGGCCAGTAATCTTCGATAGAACGGGAGTCAACGACTCCCGACTAAGGTTAACCCCAGCTAGCTGTTATGGAACGAAGCTTCCTGGCTTTTGACGTTGCGGAAACGCTTTGAAGGTAGCCTTGAATTGTGCGACCTTGGTTATCGAAGGTGCCATTAAAAACATATGCTCTGCATACCACTGTTGGTACCCACCGGCCTCGTGATCCATCCGTTCAAGGGGATCCATGCGCAGATTGAATATCTTAGGTGCTCTCAGAGTTATCCAAGGATCCTGCCAGACTTCCAGGCCGTGCGCGCGCTGCTCCCGGAAGACCATCTTGTAGTCACCGTCCCGAATTGCGACGATATCTCCGGTATCCGAGCTATAGATAAACTCCTGACGAGGACCATCCTTACTGATATCCATAAAGTGCGGCATAAAATTATATCCATCCAAATGCACTTTAAAGGTTCGGTTTCCAACCTGCATCCCCTTCTTGAGCTTGGCCTTCACATTGCTATCACCCGCGGCGGCCAAAAATGTTGGCATCCAGTCCTGCAGCGAAATAATTTCGTTCGATACCTGACCTTTTTTAATCTTCGCGGGCCATTTCACCATCATCGGAACGCGATACCCGCCTTCCCAGTTGGTGTTTTTCTCGCCTCTGAAGATGGTGTAGCCACCGTCAGGCCAAAGCATCAGCTCCGCACCGTTATCGGTTGAATACATCACGAGGGTGTTATCCGCAATACCCAGCGTATCCAGCTTGTCCAATAGTTGGCCCACGTGACCATCATGCTCGACCATGCCGTCTGCATACAAACCCTGGCCTGTGACCCCTTGCGATTCTTTCTTTAACCGAGTGAAAACATGCATGCGGGTGGAATTAAACCAGACAAAAAAGGGCTTCTTCGCTTTATGGGCTTTATCGACAAATGCCAGCGCCTTGGCTAAGACCTCTTCATCGATGGTTTCCATCCGCTTCTTGTTGAGTGGGCCGGTATCCTGAACCTTGCCATCGGCAAAGCTGTGGATGACACCGCGAGGTCCGAACTTCTTCTTAAACGCAGGGTCTTTCGGATAATCTACATGCTCCGGCTCATCTTCGGCATTCAAGTGATAGAGATTACCGAAAAATTCGTCAAAACCATGGTTTGACGGCAGATGCTCATCTTGATCACCCAGATGATTCTTACCAAACTGCCCCGTCATATAGCCCAGCGGCTTCAATAGTTCGGCAATCGTCACATCGTCCTTATGCAAGCCCTCCTTGGCGCCCGGCAGACCGACTTTGGTCAAGCCGGTACGGATCGGGTGCTGCCCGGTGATGAACCCTGAGCGTCCGGCGGTACAACTTTGATCACCGTAGCCGTCGGTAAACAGGATGCCTTCGTTGGCAATGCGGTCGATATTCGGGGTCTTATACCCCATCATTCCTCGGTTATAAGCGCTGAGATTGAACATTCCAATGTCATCACCCCAAATAACCAAAATATTCGGTTTCTCAGCGGCTATCGTGATGCTGCTCAGCACCAACAGCGTCAGTGACGCCACCGTTCTAGCTATCAATTTCATGTCGCACCTCTTCCTAAGTTTGCTACTACAACTGTAATCACAAAGACCTTCTTTAATATTGAGATTGTCCATCAGCCCAAAAGTGTTTGTTACGCTAAACAGACATGCCCCCTGCGATACTCCCTAGATATAAATCTGACTGCATCGGCACCTCCATTGAGTATGTTTAAAGGTAGCCTAAACTAGGCAACTTGATGAAAAAAAAATCACAATTGTAAAATTTTGATAATGAGACCACCCCACAATTGAGAGCGATAGTTCGCACGGATGTAAACGGTTCAGACGGACAACATTCATCTACTGAGTTCTGCGGGGATTGGGGCTAAGTAATAGTTTCCTGTAGCTCCGGCGACCAGCTTTTGTTTTTCATTCTTCAGCTCCATTCGAACGTTTGTAATCTGGGCCCCGAATTTCACGACTTCAGCACTGGCGATAAAATGCGTTCCCTTGCCCGGCATCAGATAGTCCACATGCAGATCGATGGTAGCGGCTCTTGCTAAAACGGTAGGCAGATCAACATCCGGGTGGACCTGCAGATACCGATCAATCGCGCTGCAGCCCCCCACCACATCGAGTACGGCAGCGATGACACCGCCATGAAGGATCTGGTGTACGGCATTTCCCACCAGGCAAGCTAGGTTATCCAGCCGCAGCTCCACTCGCCCCTGCTCAACTCGATGAAAATCCAGCCCGATAAGCTGATTGAAGGGCATCTCGGTCACAATGGATTCAAGCATTCGATGACGCTGCAAAGAGACTTGAGAAATCGCGTTAGTCATTTGCCCCCCTCTAGTGAACGCCGGGATGAGATCGATAAGAATGCCGTACCATAACCCGTATACATCGCGGCAAACAACTCACAGCCCAAGCAGAAAATACAATGAAAAGAAGCGGGCAATGCCCGCCAAAGGTCGTGATGCTTACGCATGACACGGAATGAACTGCCATTATCAGAGGCTCAATCAAACCCAGCAATGACAAAAAAACACCTATTGATCAACAACGATGATAGCCACTCACTGCGATTCCGTTTTGTTTATAGATAGGTGTGTTTTCGTCATTGTCCCAGGCGGCACGTGCCCGATAAATTAACCGCTATAAACAACATGACCGGACGACATGTCTGATCGGAAAACAACAACCAATAGGGTGCCCCTATGCCGTTACGCTCGCTTAAAGTTCTCGATTTATCAACATTACTGCCTGGCCCCTACGCCACCATGATGCTGGCTGATATGGGCGCAGATGTATTACGGGTTGAAGCACCGGGTCGACCGGAGCTAACCCGATTCATGCCGCCACTGGATGAAAACAAGGTTTCCTACAACCACGCCTACCTAAACCGCTCCAAGCGATCCATCGGCCTGGACTTGAAAAAGCCAGAAGCCGTTGAAGTCATCAAGCGCCTGGTCACCGACTACGACATCCTGATCGAGCAGTTTCGCCCCGGGGTACTGGACCGGCTCGGCATCGGCTACGACGTTCTCAAGGCGATCAACCCACGCTTGATCTTCTGCTCCATCACCGGCTTTGGCCAAACCGGCCCCTACGCCAGCCGTCCCGGTCACGACCTGAACTACCTGGCCATCGCCGGCGTCTCCAGCTACACCGGCCGCGATGGCCAGGGACCACTGCCACTTGGGGTGCAGGTCGCCGACATCGCCGGCGGTTCGATGCACGCGGTGGCCGGCATCCTGGCTGCCGTGATCGAGCGCCAGCACAGCGGCAAGGGCCAGATGATCGATATCAGCATGACCGATGCCGCCTTCGCGCTTAACGGCATGGCCGGAGCCGGCGCGCTGGGTGGAGGCGTCGAACCCGAAGCCGGTAAGATGCTGCTCAACGGCGGCTCGTTCTACGACTACTACCAGACCAGCGACGGCCGCTACTTCTCGGTCGGCAGCCTGGAACCCCAATTCATGGCGCTGCTGTGCGATGCGATCGGATCCCCGGAGCTAGCCAAACTGGGAATGAGCCCGAAACAGCAAGACCAGCAGCTGCTGCGCGACACCCTGACCGATGCCTTCAAATCCCGGTCATTCGACCACTGGCAAGAAGTGTTCGGCCGGCTGGAGGCCTGTGTCGAGCCGGTCCTGACTGTCACCGAGGCCGCCGAGCATCCGCAGCTCAAGGCCCGTCACATGGTGGTCGAGGTCCCCAAGCAGGATGGCACCACCCAGCAGCAGCTGGCCCACCCGATCAAGTTCTCCCGCTTCAGCCCCGAGTACTCGCATGTTGGCACCGACCTGGGCGCCCACACCGAGCAGGTACTCGAAGAGCTGGGAATCGATCATGACGGCGTCGCCAAGCTCAAGCGCTGCGGAGCGCTCGGCTAACAACGCCCCAGCAGTACCAGGGCTGCAGAGCCATCCGGGACCCGCAGCCCCGCCCCCCACCAATCAGGATGATTAGAGCCCCTATGACCAACGCCAACAACAAGAACAGCAACACCGACCCAGCGGGTACTAACGAAAAACTGCCACAGCACACGCCTGCTCCCGAGGTTCTCAGCGAAGAGCAACCCACACTCGAAATAGAGATTGACCCGTCGTTGGATAACGTGGCCCAGCTGAGTGGAAATTAAGTGATTTAGCCGCAACGCGATAGCGGCGGCTTAACCTGCCGCCACCATGACCACCCGCGATTAAAGGATCGATAAATACCATGCAGGGACTTAGTTATCCGTTCGACAGCCCACCCTCCTTCGGTGATCCCATCGAAGTCACCGCCGCTGTCCGCTGGCTGCGGATGCCGCTGCCCTGGTCGCTGGACCACGTCAACCTCTATCTGCTGACCAATGAACACGGCTGGACACTGATTGATACCGGACTCTGCACCCCTGAGGCGCAGAGACTGTGGCAACCGCTGATCAAAGAGGGCGTTGACGGCAGACCGATCACGGAAATTCTGCTCACGCACCACCACCCGGATCATATCGGCGCGGCCAGCTGGCTGTCCGAACAACTGGGTGCAGCCGTATCGATGCACCCCAACGAGTACCAGGCAGCTACCGCGGTATATCCCGCCCCCGCGACTCTGGAAACGCCCCTGTACGAGACGCTCTATCAACCGCTGGGACTGCGCCGCCAGGATGCCGACCAGCTGCACCAGATCTACGCCAACTGGGGCATGGGCATCGATGCCCTGCCAGCCAACTGCCGCACGCTTACCGAATCCTCGGTGCTGCAGCACGGCGCCGACAACTGGCAGCTTCATTACAGCCAAGGACACTCGCCGGGACAGCTGGCACCTTTTTGCCCCAAGCGCAGGGTCTTACTGTCCGGCGACCTGGTGCTTCCCAAGATCAGCTCCAACATCAGCGTCACCCCCTGGAACCCAGAGCGCAACCCGCTGGCAGCCGAAATGCAGGGGCTGGATCGGCTGCGCAACCTGCCCGCAGACACCCTGGTCCTTCCGGCCCACGGACTGCCTTTCCGCGGCCTTCACGCCCGCATCGACCAGCTGCAATCAGAATGGCTCGATCGATTGGCCAGCATCACCGGCCACTGTGTAGAACCCAAACACCCCCTGGAGCTGATCCCGCTGCTATTCAGGGAAGGTCTGACCGGTTTGGACCAGGCGTTGGCGGTCAGCGAGACGCTCAGCTATCTGAGCTACCTGCTGGGCCAGGGTGAATTGGAGCGGATCCGAGACAGCAACGGTGACTGCCGCTTTCTGGCAACGCCGGTCTGAAACATAGCTCCATACAAACCACCGAGACGAATCTGACGATGGACAAACAACAACGCAACGCAATGGAACAGAGGCTCAAGACACATTGGGGCCAGTGCGCCCTGAACCGGTACCGCGGCTGCGGCTACCCCGATGCCGACTGGATCGAGCAGGCGATCAGCAACAACTACCCGGCGATCGAATCCCTCGACGACCAGGAACTCGAAGCGGCTTGCGCTGCCATCCCTGTGCGCACTGAACAAAAGTCACCCGTGTAATTAACCATCGATAACAGGTAACCCAGTCACGCGACCCGACTGTGCTTGTTAACCATCGATAACAGGTAATCCAGTCTCGCGACCTGGCTGGGCTTTTAACCATCGATAAACTGCACCACTTCGGACAACGGCGCCCGCGGCTGCCGAACGCTGTTCACAGTCGCCGCCGTATCCTCGTAACCGAAGGATAATCCGGCCACGATCTGCCGCGACGCATCGATGCCCAACTCATCCCGCAGTACGCTGGGGTACAGGGCCAGCGCCGCCTGAGGACATGAGGATACGCCATAGCGCATCATCGCCAGCATCAGCGTCTGCAGATAGATGCCCAGATCCAGCGCGATAGGCACGCCGAAACAGTTATCCATCGCCAGGATGATCGCGTGGGGGGCGTCAAAAAACTGGTAGTTGCGCAGCAGCGCCAGGTCTCTTTTTTCGGTCTCGTTTCTTTCAATCCCCAGTTTGTCATAGAGTTCACAGGCGGACGCCACCTGCCGCTCCCGGTACCGGCCGGAAAAATGGCTAAACGGCATATCGCCATAATCGGGCCGCGGTTGCTGGCCGGCGATGATGGCAGCGGCAAACGCCCGCTGTAACCGCGCCTTGGCTGCACCCGACACCACAAGGAGTTTCCAGGGCTGCGCATTGCAGTTGGAGGGGGCATGCTGCGCCAGCCGAAGGATGTTGCTGAGCGTCTGTGAATCCACCGCGTCGGGCAAAAAGGCACGGACCGAATGCCGGTTGACAATGGCCGCTTCCAGATTTTCAACATGTTGCTGCACAGACAGAGACTCCTTTTTGAAGGATATTGGTTAGCGACGCCACATCCCAGTGAAGCCACAACAGGCAGCGCGTTAGGCCAGGTGTTTGCGTAAAAACTGCCCCATCATGCTCAACGCCTGCTTACTTTCCGGAAGCCAACTGATCAGCGGGTGCACATGCGGCATCGCCTTCCAGACATGAAGCCCCGCGTCACCCCCTGCAGCCGACACCCTTTCCGCCACGCGTAGCGTATGATCGAGAATCATCTCGGTGCTCCCAACATGGAACTGTATCGGCGGCATGTCGTGATAGTCGCCAAATACCGGCGATACTAGAGGATTGGTATCCGAATCATCGCCCGTTAAATAGGCACTGAGAAAAAAATCCAGCGCATCAGTGCTAAGAACAGGATCACCACTCTCAAGCTCAGGCTCGCCAAATAGCGCCTGGCGGCGACAGTCGGTGCCCGGCGAAAGCAACACTGCGGCTGCCGGTTTTGGCAGCCCTGCGTCTCGGATCTGTAGCAGGGTAGTCAAGGTCAAACAGCCGCCGGCCGAGTCACCGGCAATGACGATCTGATCGGCACTGTAGCCCTGATCGAGCAACCAGCGGTAGCTGGTCAGGCAATCCTCCACTGCCGCAGGAAAGGGATGCTCCGGCGCCAGCCGGTAGTCCGGGATCAGCGCACTGGCACCGATCTCTCGAGCCAAACGCGTCGCAAAGGCATCGTAGGTACGTGGCAAATGGATGACGAAACCACCACCGTGCAGGTATAACAGCACCCGTTGGCTATCTACAGGTCCTTTTAGCCAGCGGCAGGGAATTGCCGCCACATTCCGGTCTTCAATTTCGACACCCCTGACTTTTCCTGCCGCCCAGCGATCAACTTTTTTAGCCAACGTTCTCATCGAGGTGATATTTGGCGAGTGAGAAAATCGCCTCCCCGTTACCCGGCGCAACAACATAGTGGTGAGTTTCGCCTGCCAACTCACCCCATCATTGACGATCGGTAAATCCGTAGCCGGCGCCTCGGACAGTACGCTTTGATCATTCATACTCGCTCCTGTCATTGAGCCACCCTGACACAGAGCGGCTCAGTAATTCCGATAATCAGGCAGTCTTGGCTGGCTCTGCAGTACGCTCAGCAGCGGTGGTTTGCACCGTATTCATGCCCGAAGCGGGCTGCTTCGCTGGCGTGTTCTTGACCGTGCTGGCCGCAGCTTTGTTATCTGTTTTTGCCGCTGGTTTTTTGACTGTGGTTGCCACTGATTTCTTGGCGGTAGTGACCGTTGCGACCTTAGGTGCACGCGCCACGGATTTTTTGTTCGTTGGAGCACACTTACGGCTGGCAGGATTGGCCGCAGAGGGTGACACAGGTTTGCGGTCGGCTTTTGCCGCCGCAGACTTTTCAGGTTTCGGCGCATTAAGCACGCCCTCATAGCGCGCTTGCACGCTCTGCTGAAGACGGGCAAAGCTGTTGAACAAGCATTGGGTATAAAACTTCACGTCCGGCATCATCTCCGGACAGGAGCCGACGGCGATATTGATTTTGTCGTTATAGGACACCACCGGGTGGATCAGGCCACAACCGTGAGAGATGGGGCCGGCACCGCTCATATTGACCAAGCGTGCACCGAGCAGACTGATCTCCTGACTAGGGCCCGGCACGTTGGTCACAACGGTATCGCCCAGCATCTGCACAAGCAGCTTATTCGCTGATGACCCGAGCATATTGCCCAGATAGGTCATATAAGCCGGCGGCATATACTTGATCACGTCGGTGATCGCCCGCCCGCCGAGTTTCTCATGCGCCTCCTTGGCCTGATCGGCGGACTTGGAGATCAGCATCAACTGCTCCAGCGGGTCCTCGATCTGAACCGGCAGATCCACACTCAGCATCCCGACCTGATTACCGGCCTCCGAGCGCTCGGCTTCGGTACGTACACTGATGGGCGCGGCAGCCCGCAGGGTCGACTCCGGCAGCTCATTTTTGTCCGCCAGGTATTCACGCAAGCCTCCGGCCACCACCGTCAACACCAGATCATTGATGGTTACGCCGGGGATCAGCTTACGGATCCTTTTAAACTCGGCTAGCGGTAAGACGGTATAACCCCAAACTCTCTCTGCACTGACATCACCACTGAAACGGGTTTTGGGCGCAGAGCTGGAGGGCTTGCCAAAGCGTTCGAAAGAATAATTCAGCGCTTTCATGCTCAACTTAGGTGCCACCTGCAACAGCGGGGAAACCAGTTGTACCGACTGCTTAAAGTTACCTGTCAGTATCCGGGTGGCGGTGCCGAACAGCCCTTGCCTCAAACTATTGGATGACGGCAGTTGAACTGGGTTTCCGACCGGGGTCAGGCCGTGCATCTTGGCGGTCATATCCATGACGGTCATGCCATCGGCAACCGCATGGTGTACCTTAAGAGCCACCAGGAAACAGTCCTTAGGCAGACTCTTTAAATTGATTCCACTGATAACCAGCATCTCCCACAAGGGGCGATTCATGTCGATCGGAGAACCGTGAAAATCGGTGATCGCCTTTGACATTTCCTTAATGGAACGAGGGTCAACCAGCACCCGATGTTGCACATGACCTCCTATATCGAAGCGCTCATCCTCGACCAGACAGGGGTTATCCAGATCCATGGCAACGCGATCGAGGCGCCCGCACAGCGCGGGAATGCTCCGTGCGCAGCGATCCATATGCGTCAAAAAATCCGGATAGGAAAACACCCCACCCGCCATCTCGCTAGGATCATAAAAATAGAGCGGCGTGACCGCCATCGACGTTTTTTCAGAGTCCAGGTCAAGGAACAACCGATCAAGGCTTTGTAATTGATGGAGCATGATTATTAATTCCAATTTATTAAGAAAAATACAAACCCGTTACCATGGGTTGAACTGCCCAGCTGCTATGAAGCAATGCGCTCGCTGTTTGCCAGCGTATTGTTAAGAAATTTCCCAATTCGCTTGATTGCCGAGCGCCCTTCAGGAAGGCCAACAGCCGCGATATGCCAGCAGCTAGGCACGTCCTCCCAGACATCAAGACACACCTGCCCCCCCGCCTTTTCTAACGCGCGGGCCAGATTGCGGGAATCGTCCAGCAACATTTCGGTATCGGAGACCTGCAGCAGCACCGGCGGCAACCCGTCCAACGAGGCGAATAGCGGTGACACTTCCGGACGGGCGGCCAGCGCCGGGTCGGACAGGTAGTAACCGATCCCCCGCCTGAAAGCCGTCAGGGTGCAGCAGCAATCGGCCTCGCTGTTTCGCGCCATGGATTCAGAGGTCAAGGTCAGATCATAAAAACCGGAAACCCCCACCAGAGCATCAGGCAACCGCTCCCCCGCGTCCCTCAGGGCCAGCCCAAGAATCATCGCCAGACCGGCGCCGCACTGGTCACCTCCGACAATCAACGGCGCGGGGTGGCAAGATTCGGCGATCAGCCCCTGATAGGCCGCCCAAACATCGTCGACCGCAGCGGGGAAAGGGTGTTCTGGGGCAAGGCGGTAGGTTGGAACAACCACGTTGAGATTCAGCTCATTGGCCAGCACGCAAGTCACCCCACGGTGACTCAGCGGTGACCCCATGACAAACATACCACCGTGCAGATAAAAGAAGGTGCCCTTCGCCCGCCCCCGCTTGGGTGTGATGCACTCGCACGAAACTCCGCCAATGATCTCCTGGCGAATATCCAGAAAACCACAGGGGGGCGGCATGTAGGTATTGATCACCGAATCCAGCTCAATTCGCACCTGCTGGAGGTCCAGCTGTTCGTTAAAGCGGGGTTTATATTGGTAACGAAGGTATTTTTTGAGGAAAAAATTCTGAATACTCACCGGCTAACTAATCCTTTACCACTCGGCTGCATTCTTCAGGAAAAGAAAATATTGCCGAACATCAGAAACTAATAATAAAGCAAACATTGTGATTTATTATTTCTGACACAATCATCACCTCTAGGTCAGACAAATACGATGATCAAAAAAAACCAATTCATAGGCAATTGGGGTCCCCGACTCAGCAGATCCCCTTGAAAGGTTCGAACAGGCGATAGTAAAGGCTACTGATACCCAAGTACGAGAAGGGTTGCCAGTCACCTTCAGGCTGCGCCAACCGATCTGCCAACACCGAATAGACAAAAGCGTTGTGGGTCAGCCCACAATGGCTGCCGGGGACACGAACATTCTCTGACCGAGCATGCTCGAGTGGGTCGCACGTGGACCCCCAGTGAGCCGCACCGTCGGTCTGTGAATAGATCGCAGTGGTCGGCACCGGTGGCGTATGATTCCAGTCAGACAAGCTTTTATCGTCGATCATTGCCAGAAACTCGCTGGCCACCACCCGACTACCCAGCAGGGTAATCAGCGGCGAAATGTCGCGCCCCCCTCTACCCACGCCTAGGGGACTGCCAAGGCTGATCACGCTGCGCACCAGTTCTGGCATCTGGTGCGCAACACTGCGGGCAAACAGCCCGCCCAGACTCCAGCCGATCAGCGTCACCGGGGTACCGTGCTCATCGGCCAGGGCCCGAACCTTTTCAGAAATTCTTTTTTCAAGGCCCACCATGGGGCCGACATTGCGACCCATCTTCCAAGCGTAGACCCGGTAATTATGGGACTTGAGGAACTGGCGTAACAGATAGGTTTCACCATCACCGGCAGTAAACCCCGGCAGCACCAGTACCGGGTGACCATCCCCCTTGGGCCGGGCGGAAATCATCGGGGCCATTAACCCCAGACTCAGTGGTTCGACCAGCGCACGGGCTTCCATCAGGGTATAGACAAGCCGGGGTCCCTGGTCACTACCAACCAGATTCCACAGTTTCGCGATCATAAGGACAACTCCTCAGGGCTCTGCGACGCTGTGCCCAGCATCTCCTGCAGGCTCTGGTACAAGCACTCCCGATAGAAAGCGGGGTCGGGCAACATCTCTCGACAGGAGGTGACGGTCAAGGTCAGGTGGTCACCGTAACGGCTGGCCAGGTGTACCAATCCTAGGCCGTTGGAGACCTCTGGCACCCCGGAGAGGTAGACCAATGGGGCACCCAGCAGGCTCAACGAATGGCGTTCATCGGGCAAGGTGATCAGCGCAGTATTGGCGGTAATCCTCCCACTTTGCGTCCCCTGGATTCGTTGCAACAGGTCGTTGGTGTGGGTCATGCGCCGCAGCGGCGACCTAAGCGGCGCTTCGACAATCATCGCTTCGACAGGTGGGTTCTGCTGGCGCCAGCGACTGATCGACAGCAATCGCTCAGCCGGATCCTCGACACCTGTGGCCAGATTAACCACGGAAAACGTCAGCGTTTGCGCATCAGCATCCGCCGGCTGGACCGGAGCCAATGCCCACAGGTCACGCCCCCCCAGTTCGGTTTTATCATTCAAATAAAGACGCAAGGCACCGGCGATCTGCGCCAAGATCAGATCAGATTCGGAGACACCGGGATAGTACTGCTGCAGTCTAGCCAGCGTACCTGCTGATAAATAGCAGCTTTCCCACACCCGAAAACTGGATATATCGGTATTGAACCGGGTGAAAGGCATTGACCCTTTGCCTAACAGCGCATGGGTATAAAACCCTACGGCCGGCATTAGCCGTGATGAAACGGAGCGGGCAGCGCCAAGTGCCAGCTCCAACGGCCCGCCGAGCGGGCGTAGCAGGCGGTCACAGCCATCGCGCAGTAGGTCAGCGAAGGGCAAGGCAACGTTAACCTTGCTGGCAGGCGCGGAATCAACGGCGAATTCGACCTCATCGTGCAGCGTCCAAATCAGGTCCTGCGCCTGCTCGTGGGTCGATTCCATCAACCCTCGATGCACCTTGCAAACCAGTGCAAAATGCCCCTCCCCAAGCCAGGGGATGTTATCCAACCCCTCGACGACATTGATCTCCCACAACGGACGAGTCTGATCCAGTGGCCTGGAATGAAGGCGGGCTACCTGGATACAAAACTGACGCCAATCCCCGGGCTTTGGCAGGGCGATATGGCGCACATGGAATTCGACATCAAACGCCTCATCATCCACCCAGCACTGAGCCCCCAACGGCAGCACTGACGGGCGAAACAGCTGTCGAAATTGAGGATAGTGCCGAACTTCCGTTTTTATGCGTGTCAGCACCTGCTTAAAGCGCAATGGGCCATCGGTCAGGCCGCGCTGATCATAGATCATCACGAAGGTATCCATCCGCTGCCCACCGACGTCATCGGATATAAACGGCAACGCATCCAGGTTTAGAGTACCGAGCATGCTTAACTCCTAACTTTGCGTTGACAACCCTTTACAGCACGGCCGAATTCCAGCGGGAAGTCTAGACAACAGTGCCAGGCGCAACCATATACAGCAGCCGGCACAGCTGATTAATGAATAACGATGAGCAAGCCCCCCCCCGCTAAACGCAGGAAAAGCTATAGCGGGACAGGGCCGGTACAAAATCCGCCGACGCAGGACGACGACGGCTAAAGATTCCGCAGAAAGGCCACCCAAGAGAAACTCGAGTGGCGCTCTTAGACGCTAAACGAAAAGACGTTACGCGCTGGCAGCAGGCTTGGCAGCAGGCTTACGGGTTACAGCCGCTTTCTCTGCCTTCTTCTCTGAACGCACAGCGGTGTTCAGCAGCTTGCTGGGCACCTCTGTCAGTTGCTCGGCGACGCTTTTCAGCACACCGACGGAAGGCTCGCTGATGGTCTGTACGGAGTCCAGTACGCTATCCTGAAATGCACCACCCAAAATAGAAGCCGAGTTACCCACACGATCAAACGCCTCGGTTACGCGCTCGATAGACTTGTCGCTAACCTCTTCCAGAGTTTCTAGCGTGCGCTCTTCAACCTTACGACTTTGCTTAAGCACTTCATCAACCAAACGACCAGTTTCTTCTCGCGTGGAGGACAGCGCGTTAACACCCGCCTGGATCACGGTACGGTTGTATTCAACGCCCTTCTTAACAACGTCCTGACTGGTGTTCAGCGCGGCATCAACCAACTCTTTATTGGTTTCCAGCAGTTGACGGCCAATAGAGGTCAGTTCGTTAGTCTTGATAAAATCCAGCAACATAGTTATCACTCTTTATATAAGTTCATGAAAATTAAGACACTTGCCTAAGACAGCCGTGCCGATCTAAATAACCAATAGCCATGGTATAGATAAATATTTGAGTAAAAAAACAAACTTTGTAAGTATTTCAAAGCCCTTTACTGTCACCCGCTTATGCGGACGTATCCACCGCCAAAAATACTTCCCGCGCATCCTCATCCAGGTACGGAAAAATCAGGTCGACGATCTGCTGGATACCCTGAGAGATTCGATACGGATCCGCATCAGAACGGATACGGCCGCGATCAAAAGGAAGAAATTCGACGTAGGTGATCCACTGGGTGAACACTAGATGCAGGTTGGTTGCCAGCCTGTTCACCTCACCCGGAGCAGCGACCATCAGGCCACAATCGATCAATTGCTGACAGAAGCTGTCTCCTGCCGCGCGGGTTTCGTAGATCACTTCATTGAAGCGTTTTCTGAGTTCGGGATACTTGCTAGCGACATAATTTGCGTCTCGGAACACGAAGCGATATTTGATCATCAACTGGAAACAGAGACTCAACACCAGCCACACTCTGGCGGGACTGTCGACCCGCTTCCCGCCCCCCTGCAGAAAACCCACAAAATCGGTGATGAAACAGCCGTAGAGTTCGTCAACGAGCGCCTGCTTGTTCTTGAAGTAGTAATAAACATTACCGGGACTCAAGTCCAGGATGTCCGCGATATGATTGGTGGAGACCTGTGCCACACCAAACTCACAGAACGCCTCCAAGCTGGCATGCAGTATTTTATCTTTGGTTTTCATATCGTTCTGTCCTCATCACCCGAAACATTTTGTCAGCTGCCGCCGAACGTCTCGAATGCGTTAAGTACAGGGGCAGACCAGTCTCAAACCGCTCAGATACAAGCACCTTTTTGCCCCCTGGAAACATGCCTTCAAAAATTTGCGGCACAGAGTCTGAAGGGAGGGTTCTCATCTGTACCCGATATCAGAAAATGAGCAAAGGACTGATTTCGGGGAGAGAAGCGAAAACGCTGGAGCCAGCATCTCTGAACTCCAGAAAAAAAGCCGGACCGCTGTCGAAACCGATCCGGAATGAGGTTATCACAGGGCTCGACTCACTCGAAAATTGAGCGGGCGATGATCAGCTTCATGATCTCGGAGGTGCCGGCAAAGATGCGGGTGATCCGGGCATCGGTATAGACACGCGAGATCGGATACTCGTCCATATAGCCGGCGCCGCCGTGCAGCTGCACCCCTTCGTCGGCGACATCACACAACAGTTCGCTGGTCAGCAGCTTGGCTTCGGACGCCGCCACGCTGTCGTGATCGCCGCGGTTTAGGTTGGCGACGATGGTGTCGACGAAGGCCTGCGCCATGTCGATACGGGCGCGTAGTTCGGCCATCTTGAACTGGGTGTTCTGCATCGCCGACAGCGGTTTGCCGAACACCTTGCGCTCGGTGACAAACTCTTTGGTCAGGTTAAAGGCGTACTCGGCCGAACCGATGTTCCAGATGGCGCAACCCAGCCGCTCTTCGGTCAGACCGCCCATCAGGTATTTGAAGCCTTCGCCCTCGGTGCCCAGCAGGTTTTCCTTGGGTACCTTGACGTTGTCAAAAAACAGCTCAGCGGTATCCTGGGATTTCATCCCCATCTTGTGCAGGTTGGCGCCACGCTTGAACCCTTCCCACTCGGCTTCCACCACAAACAGGCTGATGGCATGGGGCTTGTCGGGGTTGGTGCGCGCGGCAACGACAACGACATCACCACAGATGCCGTTGGAGATATAGGTCTTGTTGCCGTTGAGCAGATAGTGATCACCCCTGTCGACGGCGCTGGCCCGCATGCCCGCCAGGTCGCTGCCGGCATCGGGTTCGGTCATCGCCACCGCCAGGATAGACTCACCGCTGATCGCCTTGGGGATATACTTTTCCTTCAGGTAATCACTGCCGTGGTTGAGGATATAGGGGGCGATGATGGTGCTGTGCAGCTGCGGCATAAAGCCGGTCTCACCGCACAGGCCGATTTCTTCGGCCACGATCTGCTGGAAGCGAAAGTCATCGATTCCCAAGCCACCCAAAGACTCGGGCGCTTGCGGGATCAGAAAACCGTTGTCACCGGCCTTGCGATAAATTTCGCGCGGCACCATCCCGGCTGCACGCCATTCATCACGATGAGGCACCAGCTCTTTCTGCAGGAAGGCGCGGAACGCCTCCCGAAACATATTGTGATCTTCTTCGTAGCAATAGCGCTTCATAGCCACTCCTCGTTCTTATACTGTATTAATGAGGTAACCGAGCCGCAGCAAAACTGGGGGCGGCTCTTATCTATCGCCTTAAAGGGCTACCACCGCCTCACCGACCAGGGTCTGGCTACCGTCTTGCTTGGCCGCCACGATCTCCAGCCGAGCACGCTTTTCGCCGTCCAGCTCGAACAGCTCGACCACCTTGCCGCTGCAGGTGATCTGGTCACGCAGCTGGGTCATCGCCACAAACCGATTGCTGAAACTACGCAGCTGAGACTGCGGCATCCAGTTGGTCAACAAGCGCCCCAGGTAGGCCATCGACAGCATCCCCTGAGCGAACACATCGGGCATCCCCGCTTTCTGAGCGAAATCGCTGTCGATATGAATCGGGTTGTGATCACCGGACGCACCGGCATAGAGTGCCAGCGTGAAACGCGAAATCGGTGGCAGTTCCAACGAAGGAATCTCGGTTCCTACAGTAATATCAGACATTCTTATCTACCTCCGAATCAAGCGTTACGATAAACCAGGGTACAGACGGCCTTAGCGACCAACTCTGCATCCTGATTGGTGTAAGAATTTTCCATCTCGACAAACTCCAGCGCGCCGCCCTTCTTGTCGAACATGTTGTTGATCTTGGAGCTGACGGTGATGCAGTCACCGGCATAGACGCTACCGAAATATTCGAACGACTGAGTGCCGTGCAGAATCCGGGCGATATCCATCTCCAACACCCGCAATACGGGCAGCAGCTCGGGACCGTCCAGATCCAGCGAGAAAACAAAGGTGGGCGGCGCAGGAATGGTCTTGTAGCCGGCATCGCGTGCTGCCGCCTCGTCGGTATAGACGGGGTTAGTCTCACCGATCGCCTTGGCGAAGAATTTCAGGCGGCCTTTCTCGACATCCGCACTGAAACTATCAAATTCATGGCCGATCTTGCTTCGATCCAACATCTTGTAGCCCTTTTTAAACTATGACCCAACGGCCCATTTGGCGACCACTGGGTATGATAAACGGGTTGGGAATGCCCCCTTTCGAATGACAGGGGGCCGTGGCGCCAATTAAACCTTGCGATACATCGTAACGACTGCGGCGCCACCCAGACCCAGATTGTGCTGCAGCGCAACACGCGCATCCTTAACCTGACGCTCGCCGGCGGTACCACGCAGGTGCCAGACCAGCTCGGTAGCCTGGGCCAGGCCACTCGCGCCAATCGGGTGCCCCTTGGACATCAGGCCACCCGACGGATTGACCACGAACTTGCCACCGTAGGTGTTGTCGCCGTCGTTGATGAACTTCTCGGCCTCACCTTCTCCGCACAGCCCCAGCCCTTCATAGGTAATGACCTCATTCGGGGTAAAGCAGTCGTGCAGCTCCACCACCTGAACATCCTCCGGTCCCATACCGGCCTGCTCGTAGACTTCACGGGCTGCCTTGGCAGTCATCTTGGCACCGATCAGATCGATCGGGTTGTCCCAAGTGTTGGCCAGGTCGGTGGCCATCGACTGACCGACGATCTCGACCCCGGCGCTGACGCCATGTTTCTTGGCAAAGGCCTCGCTACAGACGATCACCGCAGCACCACCACAGGTCGGCGGGCAAGCCATCAGACGCGTCAGGTAAGGCGCGAAGATGGTCGGCGCGTTCATCACCTCGTCCAGCGTCAGCGGGGTATCAAACAGCGAGTAGGGGTTCATTATCGCGTGACTACGGGTCTTGACCGACACCTTGCCGAAGATATTCGGGTTGGCATCGTACTTCTCGACATAGTGGGTCCCTGCCTGACCGAACAACCGCAGTGCCAGAGGGCCCTGGGGCGCATCGGGGGCGGCTTTATCCAGCGACTCTAGCATCGGGCCGAAGGGCGACTCACGGTCATCCCAATGGCTGCCCAGAGCGCCGGGCTGCATCTCCTCGAAGCCAAATGCCAAGGCACACTCGACGGCACCGGACTCTACCGCCTGACGGGCCAAAAACAGTGCCGAGGAGCCGGATGAACAGTTATTGTTGACGTTGATCACCGGAATACCGGTCATACCGACATCGTAGAGGGCGTGCTGGCCACAGGTGCTGTCGCCGTAGATGTAACTGGCGTAGGCCTGTTGAACCAAATCGTAGCCGATACCGGCATCCTTGAGTGCCGTATTGATCGCCTTGGATGCCATCACCCGGTAAGGCTCGTGCCGTCCGGGCTTTGCGAACTTGACCATGCCGACACCGGCAATGCGTGCATTTGCCATTGAAACTCTCCTGTACTGTTGTTTTTGAAAAGCCGGATCTATTTCTTGGCGTTGAGCAGGTCGATACCAACCATTTCGCCGACGGCGTTGAAGGTGCTGAGGATGCTTTCGGCGGGCTTGGCATCGGTGAAATCACAGACTTCATCCCAACGCTCGGTAAGCTGCTCGGCAGTCACGGGGTTTTCGATACCAAAGGCCACCCCCTTGCTCCGTTCGGTACGGATCTTGGCAAACCAGCTGGCACCCACCTCAAACACCCCACCGTTCTCCTTGCTCTCCTCGGCACAGAGCTTGACAGCCAGAGGCACGACGTAATCGGGGCTGGTCGCCTTGAGCACATCTTCCGGCCAGATCGTTTCGGTCAGACGCGAACCGGCGATCGGCGCGATCACGTTTGACAGGACATTCTTACGGCCGCCTTCCACGGCCAGCGTCTTACCCAAGCCCAGCAGTGCAGATTTAGCCGAGCTGTAGTTAGCCTGGCCGAAGTTACCGTAGATACCGGCGGCAGAGGTGGTGAAGATGATGCGACCGAAACCCTGCTTGAGCATGTGCGGCCAGGCCGCCTTGGTGACCTTGTAGGCACCATCGACGTGGACCTTGTAGACCAGCTCCCAATCCTTGTCCTGCATCTTGGCGAAGCTGGAGTCACGCAGGATACCGGCGTTGTTGATCAACACATCGATACGACCGTAGTTATCGATCGCGGTCTGGACGACCTTCTCGCCCTCTTCGACCGAGTCGTAGTTGGCGACCGCATCGCCACCGAACGCCTGGATCTCTGCAACCACCTTGTCGGCGGCAGAAGCGCTGGCACCTTCGCCCGAACCACTGCCACCCAGGTCGTTAACCACCACGCGGGCACCGCGCTTGGCGAACTCCAGGGCGTAAGCCCGACCCAGACCGCCACCGGCGCCCGTTACAATCACTACCTTTTCGTCAAAACGAATATCGCTCATTATTTTTCCTCACTATCGATAGCAGGCTAGCCAACCCTGGTTCGTTACATTTTCACCCTATCCAGGCAACGGCTGTTTCTTGTATCGCTAGTCTCGACCAACTCAGCCATGGCAACAATGTCCGAAACAAACCAAAAAATTACCAATACCTTCCCATCGAAACGGCCATCGAACCGCTGCAAAATGCACCAAACGGACAGCCACAACAGGCCGATCGGTACAACAGAGTTCAATGGCCCGCCTGAAGACCGCCACCGAACAGAGAAAACATAGGCAGCAAGACCGGCACCGGCCAAGCCGTATCAGTGCGTGGCATTGTTTTAACTGGAGCTAAACCCTGCTCGAGAAGAACCGCAGTTCGACCAAGTCGCGTAGCAGCGGTGAACGCGACAACGCAGAAAAACGCCGCGGTATCAATCCGCGGGTTATGGCTCCGGCGCTAGGAGATGGCGCGGAGCCGGTCTAACCCTTACTGAAAAAAAGGGGCTGCGATAGCCCCTTCATCACTCCAGGTCTGAATCCGTTTACACCTTAAAACCACTCACCAGCTTCGATAGCGATTGTGCTAACCGGGATACCTCTTGGCTGGCCTGGGAGGTATCGCGGGCGCCGTCGGCGGTTTGCTGTCCCAGGGTGCTGATCGAGACGATGTTGCGATCGATCTCTTCGGCGACGGCGGTTCGCTGCTCGGCGGCAGCGGCAATCTGCAGACTGATGTAGGAGAGCCGGTTCAACAGCCCGATGAAGGGGGAGAGTAGTCGCGACATGCAAAGCCTCTGCTTGGCTTCACTCTTATCATTATATGTTGAGCCGGGAGAGTCCCCGCGGGGTTATTTGACCCGATCCGGGAGGTGACAACGCTTAACCCGGCGGACACACAGCCACCCTGCCTGTCCGCTCCGTCGCCACGTAAAATCTGGCGCAAATGCGCGGAGTTGCTTAAATTTACGCGGCCAGCATTGGTCGTTGGCCAATGCCAAAGGAGAGACCGCCGGGGGCTTAGTCGGCACAGTCACCGAAGTGGTTGGTACTGCCGAAAACAGATCAGTTGATCTTGCGATCCTTACCTTCCCAGTACGGATCACGTAGCGAGTTTTTGCGCAGCTTGCCGGCACCGGTTATCGGGAACGGCTCCTGGCGGAACTCGACCGAGCGGGGCACCTTGTAACCGGCGATCTCCTCGCGGCAGAAATTGACAATATCCACTTCCTCAACACTCTCGCCCGGCTTCAGACGGACGATGGCATGCACCGACTCCCCCCACTGCTCACTGGGGATACCGATTACCACCACCTCATGCACCGCCGGGTGCTTGGAGACGGCACTCTCGACCTCGGCCGAGAACACGTTCTCGCCGCCTGTCACGATCATATCCTTGATCCGATCGACCAGAAACAGGAAACCATCGTCATCCAGGTAGCCGGCATCGCCGGTCATCACCCAGCCATCGATCAGGGTTTTCGCCGTCTGCTCGGGGTTGTTCCAGTAGCCCATCATGGTATTGGGCCCTTTGACGGCCACCTCACCGACCGTACCTGCCGGTAACGCCTTGCCGTCGGCAGCTCGAATCTCGAGCGTCACACAATAACCCGCGCGTCCTGCCGCGCGGATCTTGCCGGCCTTAGGCCCTTCCAGCACATGATATTCGGGTGCCAAAATCGTGGCAATAGGCGACAGCTCCGTCTGACCGTAGGCCTGACAGAATCCGACCGAGGGCATCTTCTCCATCGCCTCCAGCAGCGTCCCCTCGGGCATCGGCGACGCGCCGTAGACAACCTGTTTGAGCGAGCTGACATCACAACCCGCCAGCGCGTCCGAAGCCAACAGCATCGACACCATGGTCGGCACCAGCAATGTATCGGTGACCCGCTCCTGCTCGATGATTTTCAATACCCGACCGGACTCAAACGCCGGCACAAAGGTCTGGGTCACCCCGCCGATGGTGGAGGACCAGAGCATCGTCCCGCAGGCCAGGTGAAACATCGGTGCCGCGTGCAGCACCACCGCGTCCGCACGCCGATGAAGATCAAAATCCACCATGGCCGAAAAAGTGCTGGTCCAGATATTCTGATGCGACAGCATCACCCCCTTGGGGAAACCGGTGGTACCGCCGGTATAGAAGATGCCCGCCATCTCGCCGGTGTCGCACTCAGACGCGCTGACCGGCTCAGCCTCGGCGATCAACTGCTCGTAATTGAGCATCCCCTGCGGCGTCTCGCCGTCGCCGGTATAGATCACCAGCTTGAGCGTATCGCTGAGTTCAAACAGCTGCTGACCGACATCCTGGAACATATCGTCGACAAACAGCACGGTAGCGCCGGAATCATTGAGCGAGTACAGATTCTCCTTCACCGACCAGCGAATATTCAGCGGCACCAGCACCGCGCCCGCCCAGGGCACCGCATAGTAGTATTCGTAGTAACGATCGGAATTGAGCGCCAGCATCGCCACCCGCTCACCGGGCTCGACACCGCGTGACTGCAGCGCCCCAGCCAGCCGGGCAACACGGCCCTCGACCTCTGACCAGGTACGGCTCAACTCGCCACACTGCAGCGCCGTATGACCTCCCTTCGTTTGCGCATTGCGCTGAATCGCTTGAGTTAGATGCATAAAAACCTCGGAATGGATTATGTTTATTGTAGAAGTAATCGCTGGGGCAGCCCCAACGCTGGCGCCAGTGGTACGACTGGCTGCGCCCCAACCTGATGCCCCGATACTAGCCCCCGCCACCCCGCCCCTCAATGACCAAAACCCACCTCTGCATTGACATTTTGAACCCTTAATGGCGCATGCCAGCACTGGCACAGATTCTGCGCTGATCGCTTTCAATTAGCGCTCGATCATGCTTAACTTTTTTAACAATAAGCGGCTGATAGTCAGACGCTTAACTCGCCAAAACATGTCACATAGATCAACGGTCAGCCATCAGCATGAAGAATCCAACGATCAGCTGTCATTATGTCCACGCCATCCTTCGCGCCGCTGAAAAACAGGGGCTGAACTGCGAGCTTCTGCTTCATCAGGCCGGAATTCCAACGGACGCAACCAAGGATGTTAAAGCCCGCATTCCCTACGAAAACTACGCCAAGCTGGTGCGAAAAGTCTGGCGCGGCCTGAATGATGAGAATTATGGTCTGTCTGCAGCCCCGCTACCGATCGGCGCGTTTTATTATGCCGGTAATCTGATGATGGGCTGCCCTACCCTGAAAACGGCACTGGCGATGGGGATGGGCTTTTATCAGTATGTTAACGATGCCTACGCGATGCACCTGACCGAAGTCAACGGCGAGGTTCAATTCGAAGCCATACTCAAACAGCCCGAGCTGGACCCCGACCATCTGTTTGCCGAATTCATCCTGTGTGGCTGGCACCGGTTTGCCTGCTGGCTGACCGGCCAGAATATCGTCCTCAAACATGTCGGCTTTGATTTCGCCCCCACCGCCCACGAATACGAGTATCAGCACATATTTCCCGCCCCCCGGGACTTTGACCAACCGATGTTGAGTTTTCGCTTCAGTCGCCACTACCTTGACCTACCGGTGATCAAGAATGCCGCTGACTTTAAGGATTATGTGCGTCGAACCCCGACAGACCTGCTGCTCAACCCGGTTGACGACAACAGCTACGGCACCAAGATACGGCTGCAGATCGAATCCAATGCCAGCGAGGGGTTCCCGACATTTGATTTGATCGCCGATGGCCTGCATATGACCCCCAAGACCCTGCGCCAGAAACTCAAAACCGAGGGGATCACCTACCAGAAGATCAAGGACGTGATCCGGCGGGATATCGCCATCCACCACCTGACCCAGCAAACCTGCTCCATCGCCGATATCGCGATGAAAGCCGGCTTTACCGAAACCGGCGCCTTTATCCGCGCCTTTAAAGGCTGGACCGGGGTAACACCCGGCGCGTACCGCAATCGGGCAGACAGCGACGACTAGGTGTCCGCCGGCCGCTCCTCCGACAACCGGTAGTGGCGTCGGTAGACGGCCGGGGTCAACCGGGTTTGCAGGCGAAATTGGCGACAGAAATAGCTGCTGTCCTGGTAGCCGACCGCCAGCGCAATCTGCTGGATAGGCTTATCGCTGTGTATCAGCAGGTTCCGCGCCACGTCTACCCGGATCCGCTGCAGATAGGCCAGCGGCTTTTCGCCGGTCGCCGCGACAAAGCGGCGGGCAAAATTACGCAGGCTCATGCCGTGTCGGCGCGCAACCTCGGCCAGTACTAACTGCTCGGGGTAATGGCTTTCCAGCCACTGTTGCACCTGTTCGATGGCACGGTCGCCGTGCTGCTTATAACCACCAAACCCCAGCGGGGTGAAATCGTAGGCCCGACGCATATCGAACATGATATCGCGGCTGATACCGCTGGCCACCTTGGCACCGCATAGCCGGTTGACCTGGTGCAGCAACAGGTCATTCATGGCACTGGCGCCGGCGGCGCAGCACAGGTTGGCGCTTTCGGTGATCAGCCTTTCGAAGCACCAGTTCACCGCCGGAAAGCGCCGCCGATAATCATCCTGGCAACGCCAGTAGCTGGTCGCTTCGCGACCATCGAGCAACCCGGCCTGGGCCAGCCAGCAACCGGTCGGCATCGCCCCAAAAATGGGCCAACACCACCAGATCCCGCTGGGTCTCATCATCGAGGCGGGAATCGCAGGACAGCGGCATCCCCGAGTAGGAGGCCACCGGCTGGCCATCGATACTGGCATTGCAGACCGGAAAGGCGGGCCCCGATTACCCCCCCGGCCGCAAGCTGGCACTGTAAAGGATATCCCGTGCCAGCATCACGCTGGTGCCATAGACAGCCTCGGTCAAGACGATGCAGACGCCCGCCATTCACCCTCTCCATTCCGCCACAAAACAGCTCAAACAAGCCATATTGATAGGCAGATATCGCCAAAGATATCCGCCGCCAAAGCCCGGATACTGATTCAACGACCCGCGGCCAAAGATCGCTAAAAACAAAACAGAGACGGAGACGGAGACGGAGAGTACGATGATCCCAAGAACCCTTTTTGATGCCAACATGGAGCTGTTCCGCGATACCGTGCGCAAGTTTATCCTATAGGAGGTCGTCCCCCATCACGAAACCTGGGAGAAGCAAAAGTTCGTACCCAAGGCCTTCTGGATCAAAGCGGGCGAACAGGGCATGATCTGCCCCCAGATCCCCGAAGAGTTTGGCGCTTTCGGGGGCGATTACCGCTATAACTCCATCGTCACCGAAGAGATCGGCCGCGCCGGTGTCTCGGGTCTGACCGGTTTTCTGATGCACTCCGATATCGTCTGCGAATATATCCTCCATTACGGCAGCCCGGCACAGAAGGCGAAGTACCTGCCGGCGATGGTGCGCGGTGTGATGATCGGCGCGCTGGCGATGAGCGAACCGGGTGCCGGTTCCGACGTCAAGGCGATTAAAACCTGCGCCATCGACCAGGGCGATCATTACCTGCTCAGCGGTTCCAAGACCTTTATCACCAACGGCTTCACCTCCGACCTGGTTGTGGTTGCCGCCAAGACCGACTCCAAGGCCGCGGGTGCCAAGGGGGTCAGCCTGCTGATCGTCGAGGCCGGCATGCCGGGTTTCGAGAAAGGCCAGAAATTGCATAAGGCGGGCAGCCATGCCTGCGATACCGCCGAGCTTTTTTCCAGGACGTCAAGGTTCCCAAAGAGAACCTGCTGGGCGAGGAGAACCAGGGGTTCTACTACCTGATGAACGACCTGGCGCAGGAGCGGATCGCCGTCAATGGTCTGGCGGTCGCCGAGTCGATCCTCGAGCAGACCGTCGATTATGTGCAGCAGCGCAAGGCGTTCGGCAAGGAGATCGCCAGCTTCCAGAACACCCGCTTCAAACTGGCGGAGATGGAGACCGAACTGACCGCCGCCCGGGTCTACCTCGACCGCGCGCTGGAACTGCATCTTGACAAGCAACTGGACGGCGTCGAAGCCGCCAAGATCAAACTCTTCATCACCGACCTGCAGTGCAAGGTACTCGATGAGTGCGTACAGCTGCACGGCGGTTACGGCTACATGTGGGAGTACCCGGTCACCCGCGCCTGGGCCGATTCCCGGGCGCAGCGAATCTATGCCGGCAGCAACGAGATCATCTCCCGCGCGCGCCTGAGCCGCTAACATCAAGCTACCGGCAGCCCGTTAATCCGGGTTGCCGGCCACCCGCTCCCCATGGTTAACTTCTCGGCGAATAATCACCCTGCTGCGGGACGACGCCACGCGATGAAGAACCCCACCATGCTCTGCCACTACGTCCGCGCGCTGACCGATTCGGTTCGCCGCCAGGGCAAGGATCCCCTGCCCCTACTGAAGGCGGCGGGCATCCCGGAACATCTGGCCGCGGACCCCAACACCCGGATACCCTTCGCTCAATGCACCACCCTGATCCGAAAAACCTGGCGTGCCCTCGACGACGAGAACCTGGGGATGAGCACGCCACCGCTCCCCATCGGCGCCTTTTTCTACGCCAGCCTGTTGATGGCGGGCGCACCGACCCTGCGACATGCTCTGCAGCGGGGAATGGCGTTTTACGGTTACGTCTGCAAGGGCTACCAGCTCCGTCTGATCGAACAGGGCTGCGATGTGGTGATCGAGGTCAAACTCAGCCAGCCGCAGATGGACCCGGACCATGTGCTGGCAGAGTTTCTTCTGCTGCTGTGGCACCGTTACTCCTGCTGGCTGAGCGGCCAGAAGATCGTACTCAAACACGTCGGCTTCGACTTCCCGCCACCGGCACACGAAGCGGAGTATCAGTACCTTTTTTCCTGCCCCCGGGATTTCAACCAGGAGCAATCGAGCCTGCGTTTCAGCCGCAGCTACCTTGATCAACCGGTGATTCGGAACGAGCAGGACAGCGAGGCGTTTATCAAGCGCTCCCCGATGGGGCTGATGGAAAACCCGATCCATGACGACAGCTACGAGACCAAGATCCGCCTGCTGATCGAGGCCCACGAGGAGGAGGGATACCCGCCCTTCGAAGCGATCGCCGAGGCACTCCACACGACTCCCAAGACCCTGCGGCAAAAGCTGAAAAATGAGGGGATCTCCTATCAGAAGATCAAAGATGTGATCCGCCGCGATAGCGCCATCCACTACCTGACCCAGCAGAGATGCTCCATTGCAGAGATCGCACTGAAGGTGGGTTTTACCGAAACCGGCGCCTTTATCCGCGCTTTCAAAGGCTGGACCGGGGTCACGCCAGGGGCTTATCGCAATCAGGCGGACTAGGTAATCGGTTAATCCGTTTGTCGCCCTCCCCTCGTGCCATGGTTTACTCCTCGGTGAACTTAAATTGATCCGTGAGGCGAAGATGTCTGGTGGCCGGCGCGGAGCGCGCAGTGTCGTCCTTAGCGTCGGCTTAGTTTGCGTACTTGCGCCGGGGTATAAAAACCCTCTGCCTTGCCCTGATTGAAGCGGATCGGTTCTATATCCAGTTCATGCACCGCATAGGAGCCTTCTTGCAGATCCAGATGCCAGGTGGCGCGAATTACCGTAACGGGCACGTCGTACGCATTTAACAGGTTGGCAAACCCGATCCGCCAGAGCTGGCCTGCGTTGTCGTAGATATCGGTGGCGACGACCGCCCAGCTGTCCTCGTCGAGGTAGAAAACCCGCTTGCCATAGATATGGCTTTTGCCCGCTTTGCGGGTAGCAACAACGACCCAGACCCGGTGCAACTCCCACCGCAGGTAACTGGGGTTGAGGTGATGAGGGGGAGACATCTTGTGGATCTCGTCTTGGCCTTTTTCGCTCGCGCCCAGCAGCCCATTACTGTTGTATGGGATATACAGCTCTTTTTTCTTCCACCAGTTGCCAGTCGTAACGATCGGGGGCGCCGTTGTACATAAAGGTATCATCAAAGGTGATCTGGCCGGAGAACGCCAGGGATGGGAAGTCGTAGGCGATGGTGGGCGCGCGGCGAACCCGGCGTTGTCCCGGCAGATACTGCCAAGTCTGGCGCGGTGACGCCGTCGCGTTGACCGGCTCGCGCACCAGAATGACCTCGCCCTTGCGCCGAACCGGTTCAGAATAGACGCCCATCAAGTGGAGGATATCGCCTTTAAACGTGCCCAGGCTGCCCTCGGCATCGTAGTAGGGGTAGGTTTCCAACAGCGTGGTTTCTCCCAGGTTTTTGGTGCCGTCGTTGAAGACTGTCAGCGTTCTGAAATGCTTGGTAGCCCCTTCCCCTAGCCAGCGCAGGGTATGGTTCCAGATCACTTGATGGCCGTTTTTCGGTAGCGGGAAGGGATAGCCGCCGTATGCGTTGACCACCCCGTTGCCGCCAGCTACCAGCTCGGCACGCGTAGCGTTCTCCCGGGTTCTGGCGTAAACCCATGAGGGAGCTGCTGCGGTGCGATGGGTCTGATAGACCAGCATCCTGAAGGTGTCGGGGTAGTTCGCGAACAGCGCTTTCTGGCCCGTCGATAGCTTATCGGCGTACTGCGCGTAATTGTTGGCGTCGATGATAAATCGCGGCTTTTCGTCGGCGAAGGGGTCGATACGGGTACCACCAGGTTGATAGCCTGCCGGTGGGGAGGTCATGCCGCCGGTCCATTCGGGAATGGTGCCTTCGCTGTTGCCAGCACGCTCGGCGCCCACCGGGGTCAGATCTTTACCCAACCGCACGGCTTCTCGATCGGACACCCCGGCTCGCGCGCCAGCGACGCATAGCAGCAGGGAGGAGAGGGCGATAACGATTACCGATCTATTCATGTTGAGACGTCTCGATTGACCGGCCCGTTATGACAACGGCCGTTAGCTGGGCCTGCTTCAAGATTACTCAGGGCGCTAGAATTCGTCCCACCGGATCCCGCGGCGCGCGCCAGAACTGGTCCAGATCAGGAAAATAGACCCCCTGGACCGGGTACATGTCCAAAAAACTGGCCTGGGGAACATTGCCCTTTCCCCAGTAGTTTTCCAGTATTTTTCGGTACGTTCCCCGTTTTTTCAATAGCGCCAGGCCTTCGTCAAAGCGCTGCTGCAACGCCTGGCTGTGAAACTCAAGGCCGACCTCTGAGGTGATCCATTCCAAATACTCGAACGCTTCCTTGTCGTCGGGGAGCTCTTTCTGTACCAGATACAGCCCCGACAGGAGAGTTGCCTCCATAAAATCGATGCGTTGTCGGTGCAACATGCCGACCAGTTGCTCGGGGGTGTCGATCTGGACGGTATCGAGGTTGTGGCGTTGATATATATCCAGATAGGGAGAGTCGACAATAACGCCTATGCGATAGCCTTTGAGGTCTTCAAGACCGTTGATTTGCGGGGGTCATCGATCGCCTTGGTCAGGAAAAACCAGCAGGGGATCAGGTTTAACACCGGCGAAAAGCGAGGCGGACGTAGCGAATCGAGCTTGTCGGATCGGTGCAGGCTTGCCATGGCGTCGACTTTATTGTCTGCGAACAGCACCGGCACACGCCGCACCGGCAGTACCCGCATCTCAGCATCTAGCTCCACCGCCTGAAAAGCGGCGCGATAAATATCGCCAATAATTCCCTCACCGGCTTGGTTTATCAAGGGAGGGTATTCCCATCCTGCAATGGTAATAGTGGCAGGGGGCGGCAAAGACCAGGCGAGGGCCGGTATGTAGAAAAAAACGGCTAACCAGGAGGGCACCAGAGCTTTCATTAACCGCTAGACTCCTTTAAAAGCTGCCTTGATAATTTAGCTGATCGGCGACCCTCATGTGGAAAAATTTATCAGGGGCACTGTAGGAATAAAAGCCCTTTAACCGAAAATACACACCTATCACGCTGCTCTGAGAGCCCCCTCTCAGGTCCTGTCTCGGCAACTTTCAATGTCCAAAATCCCTCGCTGCCATGCAATGGTTGTCACTGAACCCTTGAATTAGGATCAACACCTGACTCTAGGAGGCTGTCAGCCTTAACACTGGTCTACTGCGGAAAACCCGAATTTGGTCATGTTTTCACGATCGCCCTCGTTAATTAGCTTGCTATTCACAAGCTGCGTCCCTGCAGCTTGCCCTACGGGCAGCTATTGCTGTGTAAATCGGCTGTCCTGCCGATTTATCGCCTCGGATGATCAAAAAACCTGCCTCAAATCGTATTTCCCTCGCTACGATCGGCCAAGCCCACCGTCTCCTAGACAAAGCGGCACCCGCTACGCCCCTGCCGCATTTGGTTTCAATCAGTTTGTCACATCAGCCGACTAGGCTCGATTGCAGCGGCGCACGCTCTTGCGGTAAAAGCCCCAATGGCACAGGGTGCGAGTGACGTGCTTTTTCAGTTTGCTGCCTGAGGTGCGCGAGTATCTTATCGATGACCTTGACCGCGCCACCGCATTGCTCACAGGTTGCACACACCATCAGAGTATGCACCATCAGGTATGCACCAACGCTGGCCCCCGACCCTGGGTTTATCCGAGCCTTTAAAGGCTGGACCGGAGTCACGCCAGACACGTATCACAGTCTGGCAGAAAGCGACTAAGCGGTCCGCCAGCCACTGCGGCGATAACCGTCGGTGCCGATAATCTAGATCGCAACCAGTTGAAATGCTTTCAATGAAACAAGGGCAGTTAGACGGTCTAACAGCCAAAACATTGCGACCCCTCCTACCGCGTAACTGATACCGAGTTTGACCGGCACCCCAGCCAGCCTCCCCTGAGGCTTTCTCACGAGTTGGTAAAGCCCAAACAGCGCTACGATAAACAGCAACTGTCCCAGCTCCACCCCCAGATTGAAACTGAGCAATGCTAAGGCGATGCTGTAGTCAGGCAAGCCGATCTCCGATAACGCACCGGCAAATCCCAAGCCATGCAGCAAGCCAAAAATAAAAGCGATCAACCACGGAAACCGATCGGTTAGGTTTGGTGTAAAACTGGAGTGGATACCAGCACTCCCCCCCTGACCGCGCTGCTTGCGCGCCAACTCGGTTGCTAAGAAAACGATACTCAGGGCGATGACCGCCTCGACTGGTGCGGCAGGCACGTGCAGCACCCCCAACGCTGCGGCGGCCAGGGTAATGCTGTGCGCCAGGGTAAACGCGCTAATGGTTTTAACCAAGGCCCCGGTGCCACGCGACAACATCAATAACAGCAATACAAACAGCAGGTGGTCGATCCCCAGCAGAATATGTTCGATCCCCAACCTGCCATAACTTGCAGCGACAGAGAGTCGATCTTGCGTTCCCGCCACCTGGAACTGGGGTTGCGAGGCACTCAGGCGGGCAGTTTCAGAATCACCATTGAGGTATTCGATACTCACCAGCAGATCCGTTTGCGCCGTCGCTAGCCCCTCAACCGCGATCACCCGCCCGGCCAGGGCGTGGTCACAGCGCAGGGTCCAGCGACGGGTCGAAGCGACACCGTCCTCAAGCGGGAATTTGGCCAACAGGGACTGGCAATCGCTGGCAAAGATCGGTTGCAACGGCATCCTCAGATCTCCACGCATGGGGATCTTCATCAGCACGCTAAACCAGACGGCGGTCGTTTGATCCGGTACCGCCTTCTCCTCGACCACCACCTCAAGCGGCGCCTTTATCTCGGTTAATGACAGAAAACCAGGGCGAAGTTCATGCGCCCCAGCGCTGCTGCAGGCCAGCATTAACCCAAATACCAGCAGCCGAGCAGCTCGCCGCAGCGCCCCCCGCCTCATTGATCCTCTACCGTGACGGACTGGATTACCGCAAGCGGTGCGGCTGGGGGTTCGACAACCACCTGATACTTGTCGCGTACCGCCTGATAGTAGGTCTTGGCCGCACCGAGCCGACGCTCTCTGAGTAACGCCTCGCGCACCCGGTCTGCTACCTCAGTGAGCGCGGGCACGCGGGCCAGATCGCGCTGCTCGATCTTGACCAGATGCATCCCCAACGCGGAGCGTAGCGGCCCCTGCCATCGCCCCTGCTCGGTAGAAAAGAACTCGGCTGCGAATTGAGGCCCGAAGCGGCTGGCTAGCTGCTGCTCGGTCATCGATTCGCGCGGCAGTTCGGTTAATAAGCGATCTCCGAGGGTCGCCGGATCGATGCCAGGGTTGTTATCCAGCGCGGTCATAGCCGAACGCATATCGACGGCTAGGCTTTGTTGATGCTGCGCAGGGCTGAAATAGATCTGCTGAAAACGGATCGAAGGCGGCACTTGAAAGGATACCGGGTGCGAGTCCAGATAGGCCTGCAACTGCGCCTGACTGGGTTCGCCCTGGTCGATCAGTCCCTCGGCCAAAAACTCCATCTTCTGCGCCAGCCGTCGACGGATGATGGTATCGTCTTTATCCAAGCCAAAGCTGAGCGCCTCGCGGTAGAGGATCTCCTGCTGCACCCGGCTGTCGATCAAACCGTTCAACTCAGCATCGGTCGGTGATCGAAAACGGGTCTTCTGCCAGTTTTCAATCAAGCCATTGACCGTGGCCGCCGACAGTTCAAGCCGATGGCTCACAGCGCTCGCCTTCGGGGCCTGCTGCGGGTCAGGGCTGGCCCGCCATGCATTGACGGCAAAGAGCGCGCCCCCTAGAACCAAAAAGTGCAACAGCGGCTCGCGTAGAAATTTCATTACAACATTCATGAGTAAATACAACAGCCGTTATTTTTCAGGGGTGTACCAGATCGGCGACGTATAGGCGCGCTCCTGGTTGCTCTTGGGTGCCCCCTCTTTCAACACCAGACCAAACCGCTTGGCATCGTATGCGGTCCAGTGCGGGGTCGGAATCTCCAGCACTCGGGCATAGTAGAACGCCGATTGGTCAGCATTAAAATCCGGGTCTTGCCAGGTGGTCATCAACTCCGAGGCACCGATGTCGTTGGTCCAGGTGGCATTGGCTTGATCCACCGTATTGCCCACGGCGGGTAACTTGCCGTCAGCACCGGGCTTACGCTGATCCGACCAGACGACGTCGTAGACCTGCTCTCGCATCTCGCCTTGAGCATCGAGCCAGCCTTTAACAATCTGAACCCGATCCAGGTTACCACCGTAAGGATCCTTAAGTGCGGTCACCAAAAAGCTCGGCGACTTGCCTGCAGGCGCCTGACTCAGATCGCCACCCATCGACACCCCTTTGCTGTAACCGATGGCCCCCGGGGTTCGCTGCAGTGCATCGTTGGCCTGGAAGTCCCAGCCGCCAAAAAACCACACCGTCATGCGGGGGCCGGTAGTGGCATAGACCTCTTTGCGTTTCATCGCATCGAAGATCGCCTCACGGGTGTTCTCTTTAGCCCACACCGCCGCGTACCCCGAGGCAACTTGGCTCCAATTCATCCAGGTCACATCACCAAACACAGCCAGGGCAGAATTTGCCCGGTTGGCGTTCGGCTCAGTGTAGGAGATCTTACCAAAGAAGCTCCCCTCCTCCGCCGTCGCCAAGCCGGTATGGGCATCGGTCGATCCGATCATGCCAAATTTATAGGGATTGATACCCAGCGTCTGTTCGAGCTTGAGGCCGAGTTTGAGCGCTTGCCGACCGTATTCATACTGCAGCATCTGCGGCTGTTTTTTAACCGGACCGAGATTACTCCAATCCCAGGTGCCATAATCGGCAAACTCATCATCGGGCGACAACATCGAGTGGGCCTCGCCATCGCCCTTAATCTGAGTCACTTCATAAAGCGGTTCCCAACGGATCCGGTTTATGGCGTAATCGCGGGTCAACGGTTTACCGGTAGCCGGGTTAACCTCCGGAAACATCAAGCCATTACTGAGATTGCCGTTATGAGCCAGCGCGATCACCTGCCCCTGAGTCTGATCCTCATAGCCCGCCATCCAGTTCCACAGATCTTCGGGATTATCACTATCGGCCACGGTGAACGGCAGCGCCTGGCGAGCCTTATCGGCGCCATCGCGATACAGCACATTACGGTGCAGGTTATTACCGCCGGTGGTCGAGGTCCATTCATAGCCGATCAGTGCAGTAAAGCGGCCCGGATCATTAAACTGCTCCGCCGTATCTAAGTACTGCTCCCAAACGGGCCGTGCAAAATCCGGTGCCAGCATGATTTTGGGCGCCTTACCGGTGGTAAAGGCCTGCACCACCTCAACCACGGCGCCCTTAGCCACGGCACCGCCTTGCATCAATTTTTGGTACCAGCTGTTGATCGTCGGATCCTTGAGTAGAACGGGATTGCCCTTAAAGATCTGGTCCATGCCCCCCATCGCATCGGAGTGATCCGATACCACCAAGAAATCCAACGGCCGCAGCAGCTTGACCCGTTCTCCGTGCGAGCTGGTAACCTCTTCGCCCCGAGCAAACCGGTAGGCGGCTTCAGGGCCTAGCGTGACACCACCCGCGCGTGCATCGAGTGACAGGTTGGTGTGCAGATGGGTATCCCCCCACAGCACCTGAGTCGGAAAGTTTCGCCCCGCATAGGGAGAATAAACCGGTGCTTTAACCTGAGGATCGGTACTTTGGGGCTGAAGCACCGTTTGAGCGGTGTTTTGTACAACACCAGTGGCGGCTATCTCTGCAACGGCGCTGTTAGCGGCGACCACCAGAGTCAGCGCGCAAACAGCAGCGTTCGATATAGATGAATTGACCCGATTCATGCTCATCCCCTGAAAACAACTGCACCGTCTTAACCGCTGGCAGTATGGTTTTTATAGTTATCGCTTAAATTTAGTGGCTGGTAGAAATTTTAACGATATCGTCCGGACGCCAGCTCTGATCGAAGAAAGCCTGGGTCGGCGAGTAGAAACGCACACCCAGAAAATAACCACGCCCCGGAACGGTCTTGATCCAGTTCGCCTGTTTATCGGCAGGCGCCGTTGGCCCAAAATAGAGCTCAGACGAACCGTCGTCATTGAGGGTCAGGTTGGTATTTGAGGCGATCGACGGGAAAGGCTCACCGTTATCAAGTAGCACCCGGGTATCGGCATCATAAAGCACCGCCGACCAGTAGTTAGCCGCCGGAACGTTCGCCGGAACGTGAAGCCGATAGCTGTTTTCACCCATCAGATAATTACTGTCCACATCTCGCATGCCGACCAGATACTGCGCCCCCTTACCCGGCATCGCGATCACCATCGCGTTACTGGTGGAGTAGGCTTTATGAAAGAACGCGATCAGGGCATCAAGATTGAGATAGGTATCGGCCTCAAACACCGGACTGCCGCCGATAAACACCTGCTCCCACATCCGATCGGAATAGACCTTATTACGCGGAAAATAATCATAATCGACCACCGCCGCCATCTTAAAGCCAACCTGTCCGGCGCTATCGAGCAGTGCCTTCATCGACGCATCCGGGTTGAAAGGCTGCCCCTTAACGATGCCGATCCCCGCTAACATACCGCGCATGGCAAAATCTTCACGGCTGACGGTCTCGTCATTAATCAACGCTGCCAGTCGCTCGAAATATTCCAAACCACGCGGAAAATCACCATTCATCGCAACCCCTGAGGCGTTTGGAAACTGCATCGCCGGTGGGTTATCCGCCTGGGATAACGGATAGATCTTGGATTTTTTCAGCAACGCCACGCCCTGGTCGGTCTTGCCATCGACCAGGAACGCGCGCAGGAACACAAACACCCCGTTGGTCGGTGACTCGACGCTGTGATAACCCGCCGGGACCTCACCGGTATAACCGGGTGGCAACACCAGATACTTGCCGCCCCGGCCCTTATCCGGCCCTGCATTACCGATATCGGTTAACGGCCGGTGCCACATATCATCCAATAGCCCCTGTAGCCGGGGTGGCATATCCAGCACCATCGGACCCTGCTTATCTAGGTCCAGCCAGGCAAAGGCATAGATCACATCGGGATTGGCTGTAGAGACCCGCGTATTAAAGTCGATCCGGTCTTTCCAGATCGCCAGCACATTGGAATCGGCTCCGAAGGTCTTCTTCTGACCTTCACGCATCGAATAGAGGTTCATCGCTGGCAGAGACCACAGGTAGGTCTGTACCGCACGCTGAAAAGCCAACTCCTGCTGCAGTGTTTTAGCCGATTCTTTGGTGGGGTAAGCGCCAGGGAACGGAAGTTCGGCCAACTGCTGATAATGAGAGGGTTGCGCATGCGCCGCGCCCCCTAGTAAGGAAAGGGCAACACAAACACTCGCCAAGAGCGCTTTGAAAGGTCTATTTATTATCATTTTTATTCCCACAATCTGAGACATACTCGCAACAGCAATATGACTTTCCAGCATCAGCCTCGAAAATCACAATCGCACAGGATTCAATCTTGCTACGATAACTCACTCGCCCGATCCATCCACCCAACTAAAGTTGGGCTGCCAACTGTAGCTGTCTTTGAAAAAACAGATGGATAGCCCTCTCCCCTTTGGCCGCGAGTCATCTGAAGGTATGATGAGGGATAAACCTAGCCCGCGCCCTCTCACCCGAAGGAATCCAGACGCCGGCTGTCTAACAATAATCAAGTGAATAACGCTCCATGCAGCTACCGATCTCCTCCAACAAATTTATTCCGCCACAGCTGACATCCGATACGGTACCGCGTCGCGAAATTTTGGAACAGCTGTCAGGCAACAGGGCAAACTGCAAGCTAGTGGTATTTCAGGCCCCCGCCGGATACGGAAAAACCACTGCAATGTTGCAGTATTATCAACAGTTGCAGCAGACTGACTGCGCCCTGGTCTGGGTCACGCTGGACGACGCTGACAACGATATCGTTCGCTACTTTCACTGTTTAGCACGAGCCTTCAGCGAGATCAGCGGTAGCGTCGAACCGTCCTTTGAAAACAGCAGCGCTCACCTCGGCTGGCTAGTGGAGATGATCGAGCAGATCCCCAAGCCTACCTATATATTTCTGGATGATTTTGAAACGATCTATGAGCCGGGGCTGATCGGGATGTTGAATCGTGGCATCAGCCAGCTACCACCCGACAAGCATGTGGTTATCGGAACCCGCAATCCCCCTGAACTATCCATCAGCCGTATGTTGGTATCGGGCGAAGCCATTATTTTCGATCCCAACCGATTACGTTTTCAGAAAAGCGAGGCCGACACGTTCATTGACCGGCGCTGGCTGACGGAGCTGACCTCAACGACAAGGGAAATCCTTTACCAGGCAACTGAGGGCTGGCCCGCCGCTATGCAACTGGGCGCAATGGCCTTCGGCAATGCCCAGGTATCATCTGAGTCACTGGCCAGCACTCTGCAGAGATCGCCGCTAGTTTCCAACTACGTGATAGAAAACGTACTCAGGACCCTGACCACCGAAACCGCAAATTTTCTACTGCAAACCAGCTGCCTGCGCCTCCTCAGCGCGTCGCTGTGTAATGCCCTGACCGGTCAAAACAACGGCCAGCAGATGCTCGACGAGATTTCTGTCAAAGGCATGTTTATACAACCGATCGACCCGGATCGGCACTGGTTCGTCCACCATAAATTGTTCGCCGATCTGCTCCGCCAGGAGCTGAAGAAGATTCGACCGGGTGAATATGAAACCCTGTGTCGGCAGGCCGCGCGATGGCTGGAAGCTGATAGGCCTGAGGCTGCCATCGACTATGCCTTCGAAGCGGGGGACCCGCAGCTGGCCGGCAAAATCATGGAAAACAATATTCAGGCGCTACTGTTCGATGGCCGTCTCGGCACCATCAACCGCTGGATCCAACGGCTGCGGGACATCGATCATGGCCAATTCCCGAACATACTGCTGTCGGCAGGTTGGGCTGCCATCTTCTGTCGCGAACATGACAACGCCCTGGATATCATCGAGTCGCTCGAAAGCGTGCCAGAAAGTGCCCATCTGAATCTTCCGCTAGGCCATTCGCTGGCGGTTGTAAAGGCAGCTTATCTGCTGCTTCAAGACGACCTGCAACAGCTCTGCAATCTGGATCCGCAACTCGTCCAAACGATCGAGCAGAGCAACTGTTTCAACCGCCTGTCTATCGTCAATATTCATGCCCTCTGCCTGCTGGTTCGCGGTGAAACCCTGCAATGCAGTCGCTGGCTCAAAGGGAGGTATCGAGACCGACAGCAAAGTAACAATCTGTTCAGCGAAATCTATTACGACTGCATGCTAGGCTTAACCCATCTCATCCAGGGGCAATTAGACCTTACACTCCACGCTCTCGACATATCCAAAATAGATCGCGGTGCTGACCCCAGCAGCCGCAATGTTCCACTGGCAGCCATTGCCCCTGTTCGCGCCCTGATACTCTATGAAAAAAATGCGATCGATGACACGATCGGCTTACTGGAAAACAATCTTCCCATTATTCGCCAGTACGGTGCGCTCGATTGGGAGGCGATGGCGTTTACCACCCTGTCACGCTGCTACTATCTCAAAGGGGATCTGGCTCAGGCAACAACGCTGTTGGAAGAGCTCGAGCGCAGCGGCTACGCCGAGAACTGGCCCCGATTAATCGCCATCGCGCGTTGGGAGCAAGTCCGCTTAGCCACCTTAAGCGGTCAATATCTGCAGGCAGAACAGATCCGCCAATCGATACTCGATGAAGGGCTGGCCGATAAAGACTGGCCAATACTGCTGCCGCCCTCGGAGATGGAACACAACGGCCTGAGCAGCTACCGCCTAGCCATCCACCAGAATCAGACCGAGGGACTGCTGCCTCAGCTCCAGCGAGAGATCGAGCAAGCCGATAGCCATCAACGCCTTAATCGATCGCTAAAACTGCAGCTGTTACACTGCCTGACCGAACATCGCTGCGATAACCTGGCTCAGGCGCTAGAATCGTTACGGCTGTTACTGCAGCAGTTCGTTCCGGCAGGTTTTGTCCGCAGCTTCCTCGACGAAGGAGAGCAGCTGATTCAACTACTCAAACTGATCGATGCGGAGTCAACACCGACCAGCCAATACGCCCGCACACTGCTGGCGGGTTGTAGCGACGAACAGCTCCGCATGATCCCTACGCAGAACCTGCCAAACAAACCGATTCCGAAGCAACGCAATCCACAGCAGGCCAACCCGCTGATCGAACCATTAACCGGTCGCGAACAACAGATATTAACCCTGGTATCACTGGGCAAGGCCAACCGCGAGATCGCTAATGAGCTCTATGTTTCTGAAGCGACAATAAAGTGGCATCTGGGCAATATATACACCAAATTGGGGGTTAAACAACGAACCCCAGCGATCGTCCGAGCCCGAGAGTTACGATTGCTGCCCTAAGGATCCTGCGAATACTTCCTTGCTGGCTCCCTACCCGATAGGCAAGTATCGCTACACGGCCTCCAATCAACCCTGCACGGCAGAGCGGCGTAGTAACGGTTGCCAGTACAATATCCCAAACAACAACATCTGCAACAACAGATAGTCAGGCATGGGGGTCAAACCCTGCAAGCAACGTCGTAACCCTAGGTACTCGCCTGCATGTGCCAGCAGCAATCCGCCAGCAAGCCAGCAGATCCAGAACGGCAGTCCGATCCAGCCCTGATTTAGCCATAGCACCAACGCAAGGCCATACAAAACCACCAACCCCACCTTCAAACTCAGCAATACAAATTTAATCATGAGTCTCCAGATCCAACCATGCTGTTTCAATAATGGCTCCAGAACCCCCCTGTCATTAGGAACCTGCGAATAGCTCAAACGGGATATATGGCACTCAGACGGGGTCATCGTATACGTGCAACTTTATTAGCCTGTATGCCGATCCCGGTGTTATTGACCAACACATCAAGTTGACAAAATTGCGCCAGAGTCTGATCAATAACCCGATCCCAGCCTGCTTATTCAGAGACATTCTGCGTGATCACTAAAGTCCACCCTATGCCTTGATCACACCAACCACCTCCGGCAAAGGAGCGATGCGACGCCCGGTGATAACCAGCTTAGACCCTCTTTGGCGAACAGTTCAGAAGCACGGCCAATACCCGTACCGCCAGCAGAGATCAGGCGACTTCAAACAGTCCTGCAGCGCCCATTCCGCCGCCGACACACATCGTCACGACAACGTATTTGGCTCCACGGCGCTTACCTTCGATCAACGCATGGCCGACCATCCGGGCTCCTGACATGCCATAGGGGTGGCCGATAGCGATCGCACCACCGTTAACGTTGTACTTGTCCGGGTCGATACCCAGGTGATCGCGGCAAAACAGGGCCTGCACGGCAAAGGCTTCGTTGAGTTCCCACAAGTCAACATCGTTGATGCTCAAGCCATGCTGCTTTAACAGTTTGGGGATCGCGTAGATCGGGCCGATCCCCATCTCTTCAGGCTCGTTACCGGCAACCGCCATCCCCCGATAGATACCCAACGGCTGGATACCACGCTGCTCGGCCAATTGGCGATCCATCAACACACAGGCCGATGCACCATCGGATAGCTGGCTGGCATTACCGGCGGTGATACAGCCACCGTCGATCACTGGAGTCAGACTCTGCAGGCTCTCCAGCGTGGTCGAGGCGCGGTTACACTCATCCTGACTCAGGGTGACCGCTTCATAAGAGACATCTTTGGTCTCTTTATTGACGTTGGCTTTGACCGCATCGATAGCCACGATCTCATCGTCAAACTTGCCTTCGGCTTGTGCCTTGGCGACCAGCTGCTGTGAGCGCAACGCATAGTCGTCCTGCACCTCACGGCTGATGCCATATTTGTTGGCCACAAACTCGGCCGTTGACAGCATCGGCATGTAGATATGCTCCGCCTGCTTGATCAGATCTTTATCGATGGTCTTGCCAACCCACTCCATATATTGCGACTGAACACCGGTGATATTGTCCTGGCCGCCGGCAACACAGACCGGCATCCCATCCACCATGATCTGCTTGGCTGCGGTGGCGATCGCCATCAGCCCGGATGAGCATTGACGATTAATGGTTTGGCCACAGGCGCTAAAGGGAAGCCCTGCTGCCAGAGCGGCGTTGCGGCCAATATTGGCACCGGCAGTACCACCACCCAAGGCCGTACCGATCACCACATCTTCCACTTCAGCACCTTCGATGCCGGATCGCTCAACCGCATGGCGAATCGCATGCCCCATCATCGTCGGCGACTTAATATTATTCAGTGCCCCACGAAAGGCTTTACCAATCGGGGTACGGGCGGTGGCAACAATAACGGCTTCTCTCATCGGTATATCCTTGTATTCGGGTGTAGCAAGCCGCCCCGCTGCCTAGTAAAAACGACACGACAGGGCGGTCATCTAATTAACTTTGCTTATTACGAATCGAGACTGTAATCGGTGGTGGTCGCGACATAGTCGAGGAAGAAATCGATCGCCTGCGGATCTTTCATGATATCCCGGCTGCCCGCCTTCTCCAGCGGCCAACCCATCAGCAACTTGCGTACCGGTACCTCCATCTTCTTACCCGTCAGGGTATAAGGCACCTGTGGCACCACCTGGATTTTATCGGGCACATGACGTGGTGAACCGTTGGTTCGAAGTTCAGAGTTAATCTTAGCGACAAGCTCTTCTGTGAGTTCATGTCCTGCAGCCATCTGCACAAACATCGGCATAAAGAAGTTGCCGTTGGGCAGTTCGATGCAGACCACCAGCGAGTCGGCGATCTCAGGGATCAGATCGACGGTCCGGTAGATCTCGGCGGTGCCGATACGCACCCCATAGCGATTCAAGGTCGAATCCGAACGGCCATAGATATAGCAACCGCCACGCTCATTGATCTTGATAAAATCGCCATGACGCCAGACGCCGGGGAAATCATCAAAATAGGCGCTGTGATAGCGCTCTCCCTGAGTATCGTTCAAGAAGTAGATCGGCATCGACGGGAATGGCGTCTTACAGACCAGCTCCCCCACTTCACCGATCAGCGGCTTGCCCTCGTCTGACCAGGACTCGATATCCATCCCCAACATCCGGGTCTGAATCTCGCCCGCATGAACCGGCTGGGTCGGCGTCGCGCCAACAAAGCCACTGACGATCTCGGTGCCGCCACTTTGCGAGGTCACCCACAGATCGGGATTCACCGATTGATAGAACCACTCGAAGGTTTCCGGGGTTGAGGGCGCTCCGCCGACCAGGATGGTGGTCAGTTTGCTCATGTCGTAGAGTTTACCCGGTTCAACCCCCAGCTTTTGCATCCCCTGGACATAGGTCGGGCTGGCTCCGAACAGGGTGGTGCCGCTATCGGCCGCCATCTTCCACAACAGGTCCGGTTGCGGATAAGCCGGATTACCGTCATACAATACCACCGCCGAACCGGTCAGCATCATGCCGATCACCGCGTTAAACATCATCCAACCGGTGGTGGTGTAGAAAAAGCCGACACTGTCGGGCTTAAGATCCATATGGAACGACATGCATTTGGTCAGTTCCATCAACGCGCCCACATGGCTGTGGACGATCGCCTTGGGCAAGCCGGTGGTTCCTGATGAGAACAGCACCCACAGCGGATGATCGTGCGCGACGCGCTCAAACTTGAAGTTATCGGCGCCGGGGTCTTCACCCTCCAGCAGCGACTGCCACAGTATCGACGGCACCGGCGCTGCTTGGTTTTCAGGCTCCAGATACGGCAGATAAACCACCTGCTCCAGACAGTCATCGAGCGCTGCGACGATCGCCTTGATCTCTTCGGAGCGCTTGAACGTCTTGCCGCCAAAGGGGTAGCCATCGGCAACGAATAACAGCTTGGGTTTGATCTGAGTGAAGCGATCCAGGATGGTCTGGTTACCAAATTCCGGCGCAGCATTGGACCAGACCGCACCGATACTGATCGCCGCTAACATCGCTACCACCGTCTCGGGAATATTGGGCATCAAACAGCAAACACTGTCGCCCGGTTCAACCCCCAGTTTGCGCATGGCGGTCGCCACCTTGCGGATATTGGCGGCCAACTCATCTCCCGCAACCGTTTCCAGCTGCTGAATCTCAGACAGATGATGCAGCGCTGGCTTGCCCGCCTTCAGGTGACGCATCACATGCTCGGCAAAGTTGATCCGCGAGCCGGTAAACCACTCATTGCCAGGCTTCATCTCGAGACTGGTCACGACCTGGTCGTAAGGCGTATCCGATTGAATCTCAAAATAGTCCCACAGCGAACCCCAGAACGCCTCGACATGATCAACCGACCAGCGCCACAGTTCCTGGTAATCGGCACAATCGACGATCTCTTTTGAGCGCAGCCAATCGATATATTGGCTGACATTCGAATTGTTGGCAAACTCCGCGCTAGGCGTCCACAACAGCTGACCTTCTTTGACTGACATCACCGATCTCCTATCATTTTTTTAACCCAACGCGCTACTGCAATCCACTGCAGCTCAGGGCGATGGTGGGTCTTATTAGTGAGTTGATTGAGCTTGCAACTGGGCCAGCTGCAGCATCAGTTCCTCGTTTTCCGCTTTCAGGCTAGCGTTACTCACCTCAAGCGGCTCAGGGGTGACATGCTCGGCGATATACCGATACCAACACTGACCTTACACCGAGCCCCTGACGACTCCTCGAGCCGGAGGGCGCCCACAGATACTACTGACGAACCCTATCATTCTGCCGACCCATTTTTGATAATCACTACCAGACAACTCAAGACCTTTTCCGATTGCAATCGCACAATGCAGAACGGTCGAGGCCTTCAATCTTGCCCCCCTGACCAGGGAGAAATGTTCAAGAAAGCCATTAAGTTATTAATGAATATTCTTGTCTCGCCTAATTCTGTTATTTAATTGATTCTAAGAATTTTGGTAAGACAGTATCTTCTAACCACTTAATATGGATATTTCCTTCAATAAATTCTGGCTGCTCAATAATGAACTGAAGGAAGGGGATATTTGTTTCTACCCCCTCGATTTTAAAATCTGACAGCGCAGCTTTCATATTCGCTAATGCTTCTTCACGGGTATCACCCGTAGTAATCAGCTTGGCGATTAATGAATCATAGTACGGGCTGATCTCGTATCCCTGATAACAGTGGGTATCTAGCCTGACATTATTGCCTTCAGGCGTTACAAAAACATCGATGCAACCTGGTGATGGAAAAAAATCATCCGTTGAATCTTCGGCTGTAATTCGACATTCGATAGCATGTCCGTTGAATTTAACGTCCTCTTGACTCAGTGAGAGAGGGGCTCCAAAGGCAACCAGAATCTGCTCCTTGACTAAGTCAACACCCGTTATCTCCTCGGTAACAGGGTGCTCAACCTGAATACGAGTATTCACTTCCATAAAGTAAAATTCATTACGCGCTACATCGACCAGGAACTCCACCGTGCCCGCACTGTTATAACCAACACTGGAAGTCAGAGCCACGGCAGATTCAAGGATTCTATCCCTTAGATCATCAGGAAGATTGACCGGCCGACCTTCTTCGATGACTTTCTGGTGACGCCTCTGTGGAGAACAGTCTCTTTGTCCGAGATGGATGACTTTGCCGAAATTATCTCCGATGACCTGGACTTCAACATGCCGAGCATTCTGTATATAGCGCTCTACAAATAACGTTTCATCGCCAAAGGCTTGTAGTGCTTCATTCGAAGCCAAAGCGAAAGCACCTTTCAACTCTTTATGTTCCGTGACAATACGCATCCCACGTCCACCACCACCGGCAGCCGCCTTAAAAATAACCGGGAAACCCGCTTTTTGAACGGCAGCTTCTACATCATCGAAACTGCGAAGACCTTGACTCCCTTCAGCCATAGGAACATTGCTCTGCTTGGCCAGATCTCGCGCGCTTATCTTGTCCCCCAATAGCCGCATAGTTTCTGCTCGAGGACCAATAAAGGTTATCCCATTGTTGACGCAGGCTTCAGGCAATGCCGCATTTTCAGCTAGGAATCCATATCCCGGGTGAATGGCATCAGCACCAGTCTCTAAAGCAGCATCAATAATTTTCTGGATATCAAGATAACTCAAATTAACCTGTGGAGGACCAATACAGACAACCTCATCCGCCAGTCTCGCACCCATGCTTTCCTTATCCGCTTCTGAAACAACTAATACTGTCTCTAGCCCCATCTCCTTACAGGTTTTGATAATTCGGACGGCAATCTCACCCCGATTGGCAACAAGTACCTTTCTATTTTTCATAAACACCTCCACTCCATGACCGTTCGTTTTAATTAGACTGCTGGCCATTCTTCACAGCCACCGGTCTATAAAAAATACCCTTCCAGGTTTATTTAATTATTTGTCCGGTCTAATGAGCATTAGCGTATCGCCCTTTTTTACCATGTCTGAGTTATTCACAAGAATCTTTTCTACCGTCCCTTTAATACCAGCAGTAGTGGAACGAAAACACTTCATTATCTCAAGCAAGCAGACCACGGTATCTTCATCAACCTGTCCGCCTTCATTGACAAATTCAGGCTCTCCAGGACTAGGTTTGCTATAGAAAACACTGGTTACCGACGCTTGAAGGGGCACGAGACCATTTGCATCAACTTCACTCATAAGATTTCACCTATTTATTTCTAATAATTTTATCAGGCAGTAACCTTGAACACAGGTTACTGCCTGCTGAGAACGTTCTGTGTTACAGATACTTTCTATAAAATTCAGGGCCACCCGGGGTGCAATTCTTCAGTTCCTCGTCACCGCGATAAACGTATCGCTCGACGTACTCCTCAGTGGTCGCATCGGCCGTTAGACCGACTTTTTCCTTGCACTCTGCTTCTGACGGTTCCGAATTCAAGTAGTCCATCAAGCCGTTAGCTTTCTCAATAATTCCCTTAGCCTGCGGAAGACTCAAAAGCTTTTTCTTGAGCTCTTGATTCATATAAGGAACACCAGCCTCTTCAATGCCGTAAATACCAGCCGCAAACTCTACGCAGGGGTCAAGACACTCTTCCCAGCGCCCCATCGTTATATTAAGAACGGCCTGAGTCACAATGAACTGTGAAAATGGAGTGATCATCACAGGGTGACCCAGATCTTCCAAAATCAGTGGAATTTCATCCAACACGTCCTGTAGCCTGTCCGACATATCCAATTGTGCCAGCTGGGTTACGGTATTGGAGATAACGCCACCAGGAATCTGGTGCTTATAGCCAGACACATCATAAGGGAGGTGATAATTGTTAACAGGATGACCATAATCCTCGCCTATTTTAGTAAGACGCTCCGTTACGATCTTGCATTTTTCCACATCAATATCATGGGGAATACCCAGTGCCTCAGCATTCTTGACAATATCGAAGACCGACATATGGGCTGCGCCATTTGCCAGAGGAGGAATACCGGAGCTAAATTTCCTGACCCCCATCTCCATAGCCACCACCGCGTTATAGGTATTTAGACCGTTCATGCCATGCATATGAAACTCAAGCGGTGTGTCGCCGACAACTGCTTGAACAGCGGCAATGAGCTCCCTAGTACGTTCAGGAACCAGCAACCCGTCTACATCCTTAAAGCAGATACTGATGGGTTGAAATTTTTCAACAAGTTCCTTGGCTTTAGCGGCGTAAAATTCTGGAGTGTGCTGAGGACCGTGGCCGATAGCCATGTAAGGGATGGGTTCCATCCCCAGTGATCGCAACATCGGGAATAAAACTGGGAATGTATTTTTGATCTCATCTTGCGTACAGCAGATACACAAAATCTGATTGAGCTGTGGCACCCACTTTTTTAGCTGCCCATAATACATTTTTAGCGCTGTTTTATTTTCCACTGCGGCCGAGACACCCATCGAGGCGCCCATACCGGCCGACATGATATTCGTTTTTGTACCTTTGAGCTTCTCGCTCCACATGCGAAACGTTTCAGCAGGATCTTCTTTAAAGAAGCGAGTACTAATGATCATTTGGGCAAAGTTCAACGACAGATCGATGGTGTCATAACCGACTTCACCCATTTCCTGCATGATAGGCTCAGACATATGGTGACTTGTCATCATTCCCCACAGACTCTGCGCGCCATCACGCAGTGTGGTGTCGACCAATTTAAGTTTGTTATCTACAGCCATCGTCTTCTCTCCTTTGCTTTAATTTCTATTTTTTTCAGCAGAATTATCTACAACACCGTATTTATGCTTGCCGCATCCGCGACAACCAACATCTCCATTGGTCCACCAACCAAAGCCGACAAAACGGAGCCATCACTCAGTCCGGTATAGTCAGCCTGACCGTTATCGATGCTAGTTAGCTTGCCCATCGCTCTCACTTTTAGGTTTGCGATATGAGCGGCGATTTAATCCATTAACAACGCCATGTCTATAGGTTTAATTTACGCCTAGCCAGCACCAAACAAACCCGTTGAAAGTTGAGTATTGACGCCCTACGAGATAGCCAGGAGGACGATAAAGAGGCTATTAACACAAAGAACCGAGCCACCCACCCCAACTAAAGTTGGGGTGGAGAGAGGAAAGAGAGGGAAGAGAAAAGAAAAATAGGCGAATGGCTTGATGATGCGATTGAAAATAAAAAGCCGCCGGTCACAAACATAACCGGCGGCTCCGAATTTAGCCCAACAATTTAACGGTCATAATTCAGGCCCGATCTAACCATCAGTGACAGGTATAGCCACCATCGACAATCAGCTCGGTGCCAGTCATATAACGTGATTCTTCAGACGCCAGGAACAAGCAGGCATTGGCGATATCCACCGCCTCACCCAAACGATTCATCGGGATATGATGCATAATATGCTCCTGCCACTTCTGCGCCCGCTCAGACTGCATACTCTTGGCAACATCGGCCACCATCGGTGTGGCAATAAAGCCTGGGTGGACCGAGTTGACCCGGATCGCGTAACCCTCATTGGCACAGTGCAGCGCGGCTGACTTGCTGAAGATCCGCACACCCCCTTTGCTGTAGTTATAAGCAGGCGCTGCCGCCTCACCGACAATCCCCTCGATGGAGGAGATATTGATGATCGATCCCCCCTGCTGCTTCATTACAGAGATGGCGGAACGGGTACCCAGAAACACCGACTCACCGTTAATGGTCTGAGTCTTACGCCACTGTTCAAGACTCAGCTCTTCGACATGACCGATGATGGCAATACCCGCATTATTGACCAACACATCCAGTCGGCCATAATCAGCAATAATCTGCTCTACCACCTCAGACCAGCGATCTTCGCTGCACACATCCTGCAACAACGCCACCGCCTTACCGCCAGCAGCAACAATGCTTTCGGCCACTTTTTGAGCACCTGCAAAATTAATATCGGTCACTACGACCGTAGCACCTTCTTCAGCAAAACGATGACTCACTGCCTCGCCAATGCCACTGCCACCGCCCGTTACCAGAGCCACCTTATCTATTAATCGCATCTCTCACCTACCTCTAATCAAGCATGATATTTATTGTTTGAATAAACCGAAAACCGCTACTTGTCTGTATGACAAAGTCTGCACCACCCTTCCCGGAATGAGGAGACGACTGCGCTCTTCTCTACCAACCGAGATCCACAGTTAATCGGTTACCACGACGAACTCATCACATGCACAGCGAACAAGGCTAACAGCATCTATGACAAACCATTCAATGTTGGGTTTTCGATGAGATGACGTCACAGCAAAGCAGGCATCTAAAACCCGGGCCCCGTTTGTCTTGATACGTCTCAACCGATCGATTTAAAATCGATGCCCCACCGTAAGGGCATAGAAACTCGGTGCGTAACTGACCTGTGAGTGCAGTGTGACGCCCCCATCAAAGAGGACATTAATGGGTGTCTCTCCTTGAAAATAAAGCCAGGTAACATTGAGAAAACTGCGGGGGCTGAAATTCCAGTCTGCACCGACTTCTAAAATTGCCCGCCAGTGATTATCGGTTTCAACTCGTGGATTGAAAGCCCCCAGACCCGCTGCCTGAAGGTCAAATGCGGCAGTCGTCTTGGCGCCGTCAAAATAGATATAAGCAGCGCCAGCGCCGACAAAGGGACGCAGTCCATGCCATTGCCAGGTCGGCGTGTAGCGACCCAGTAGCGTCAATGGCAGCACCTTGGCCTCAGCGGCTTTGTAGCGGGATCCCAACAGCCCGCCGCCCGCATTAATGTCGATCTTAATGGGGGTAGAAACAAGGGTCTCAACAGCCAGAGTAGGGGTCAATTCCCAGCTCAGAAACAGGCCTCCTTGATCAACATCGTCGAGCGTCAGAGTGGCACCAGGAACCTCACTGCCATTGAGGGCGACACTGCCTTTGACAGAGTCGGCGTCGATTCTGATCCAACCTGCACGAAGCGAAAAAGGACTGCCGTCACCGGCGAACGCTATGGCTGGCAAGTTACTGACTAGCAACAGAGCCGCACACCACCACAGCAGCCGTTGTTCAGAGTGAGAAAAAAAGCGGGATTTGAGCATTTGTTGCAACATAAATACTGACACCGATAGAAGTCTTGCCGGTAAAGGCTGACGACTATCAAACATAATCAGAGGGAAGCTCATCAGCGCAGCCGTCAACTATGGACAAACTTGACGGCAAATCTGGGCCGAGTTACTGAGCCGTTAAACCACCATCGACGACAAACTCTGCACCGGTGATATAGCTTGCTGCGTCTGAAGCCAGGAACAGAATCATTTGCGCGACATCAGCGACGCTGCCCAGCCGTCCCAGCGGTGTCATCTGCTGCACTGCAGCTTTAGCCTCCTCAATGGATCCTGCCAGACCGGACGAAACAAAGTCCTCAAACACCTGGTCGCCCATGGAGGTGGCAATCAACCCCGGGTGGACCGAATTGACCCGGATTCCATAACCGAGGCGGGCGAACTCTACCGCGGCATGTTTGCTGTAAAGACGTGCCGCGCCTTTGCTTGATCCATAGGCGGTATGCCCGGGCAGGCCAATTATACCGGCGACCGATGACAGATTGATGATCGATCCGCCGTTGCCCGCGGCACCTCCAGGCTGCATCACCTCGGCGGCATATTTCATGCCCAGAAAGATCGACTCGACGTTGACCTGAAGGACTCGCCGAACCTGTTCAAGACTGTTATCAAGCAGTTTTCCACCAACAAAAATACCGGCATTATTGACGACAATATCCAACCCACCAAATTGGCTGATGGCGCTATCGACGGCGCGCTGCCAGGCTTGAGCATCAGTCACATCGTGCTGCATAAAAGCAACGTCTAAGCCCGATTGTTGCCATTGTGCGACGACCGCCTCGCCCTGCTCCGAGATATCCGTCGCGAGTACCTTGGCGCCAGCCTGAGCTAAAACTTCAACGGTCGCAGCGCCAATACCTGCCGCAGCACCCGTTACTAAGGCCACTTTCTGGTTCAGGTCGTAGATAGGATTACTCATTAACTCATCCTTTGGTTTCATATATTTTCATTACCGGCAGACACTTGACTTGGCGACGCTAAGGTAGCAAAAATCTGTCAGACGCAGGATTCAGCGTCCGTTCACAAACAAATTAGCATCGCAGTTGGTGAAATAGACTAGCTAAAAGTATGGTTATGAGTCGATATCTAGGTTTTGCTCGTTGCAATGCAAGGGCACAAAGAGAAAGCAAGGATACAAGGCCACAGCGGATCACTGTATAAGGTAGGTATTTTGAGGCGGGGGTAATCAGAACAAACAAGCGCAAATAGGTGCGTAACATGTTGGGCACAAGCATCCTAACATCCGTCGGTTAGGATGCTTGATCTGCCCCCAAACCGAAAGCAGATCCTATCGTAGAGGCTAGCCTCTTCGCTTCTTTTCCGCCTAGTTACCGGCCCACCGGGGAGCTCGTTTTTCGGTAAACGCCGCGATGCCCTCTTTGGCGTCTGCGGTGTTGGATATCTTCTCGATCATCAACTGGGTGTACTCAAACGCGTTGTCCAAATCCATATCCTGGATCGCGTGAATCGCTTTTTTGCCCATCCGAATAGCCGTTGGAGAGTTTGCCACGATCTTAGTGATCAGGTTGTTAAGGGCTTCATCCATCTCTTCATGGGTATCGCATACGCTGTTCAGCAGGCCCTCTTCATGCGCTTTGACACCATCCCAGGGTTCACCGGTCAATGACATCTCCATCAATTTACGACGCGGGATCAGGCGCAGCATGTAGCTCAGGATGATCATCGGGAACAGCCCAACTTTCGCTTCGGGTGCGCCGATGCGGATCTTCTTGACGCCGACGGCGAGATCACACATGCACAGCAAGCCGAGGCCACCACCCATCGCATGGCCGTTGATTCGGCCGATAATCGGCACATTGCAACGCTCCGCTTCCCTATAGAGTGCGACCAGGCCGTTGTCTTTTGAGGGACTGCCGGCAAACACGCTATCGCCTTTGGCGGCGGCCTTCAGGTCACCACCGGCGCAAAAGGCCCGATCACCAGCACCGGTAATCACGACGGCACGAATGTCACTGCTGGCTTCGGCCAGGCGGATCCCGTCGGCCAACAAACCAAGGACCTCGTCGTTGATCGCGTTACGCTGCTCAGGCCGGTCTATGGTCAGCCAGAGGACATGATCTTTGTTTTCCGTTTGCACTACCGCCATGTTGCCACCTATGCTTAATATCAAATCTAACAAATGTTAGGTTTATAATATCTAACGTTCGTTAGGCGTGTCAATCACGTTATACTCTCTCCCTAAGTTAAGTGCGTTATATGAACGGCTGTGCTAAACGGCGTTTTCGATATAAGGAATAAGCATAGTGGCCAAAACGGCTGAAAAATCATCAGACACGAGTAAAGCAAAGGGCGCTCAGAGCAGTCGTGAGCTATTGATAGAGACTGCCGCCCGGTTGTTCGCCCAGAATGGCTACAACAAAACCAATATGCGCGAGTTGGCCGAGGCTGTGGGGATGAAAGCCGGCAGTATCTTCTATCACTTTAAAGGAAAAGAAGAGATCCTGTTCGCCGTCATGGAGCGTGCCATTAGTGATCTGCTGGAAGCTGTTCAGAAAGATATTGTCCCCGCCGAAACGCCCAGGCAGCGCCTGCGAGTGCTTGTGCGTACCGAACTTGATATGTTTCTGGGTGACCAGTCCAGCTACGGACTGGTATTGATTCATGAATGGCGCAGCCTTACTGCAGATCTGCAACAGGATCTGATGTCGATGCGCGCCGAGTATGAATCTTTATGGAACGCCACCCTTGCCGATTGCCATCTCGACGGGATTATCAAGGCCAATCCCAAAATCGTCAGGCGCCTGTTAAACGGCGCCTTTAGCTGGGTGATTTACTGGTACAAGGCGGATGGTGAATGCAATTTTGAGCAATTGGTCGATGAGGTGATGCTGATGCTGGTCAATCCATCTGCGGGGTGATACAGCAATGATACAGGCCTAGTCGCCACCGCCAGGTTAGGCGGTGACTGCCAGGCCGTGGGTTTCGTTAGACAAACAGATCTTTATACTGGCTACGCAGGTGCGGTTTCTGAATTTTACCGGTGGCGGTACAGGGTAGCCGCTCCTCAATAAAGACCCGTTTAGGTACTTGGAATCCCCCCAGCTCCTGCTTACAGGCTTCGATGATGTCAGCCTCGTCCAGATCCGAACCCGGATCCAGGATGACCGAGGCACAGACCGCTTCGATCCAGTGCGGATGGACGACACCGAACACCGCCGCCTGGGCAACGCCTGGGATATTCAGCAGCGCTTTTTCAACCTTGCAGGAGGCGACGTTTTCACCGCCGGACTTGATCATGTCTTTTTTGCGGTCGACAAATACTAGCTGACCGTGACAATCGATCATTCCCAAGTCACTGGAGTGGTGCCAGCCGAACAGACGGGCCTCTTTGCTGGCCTGGTCGTTTTTCAGATAGCCGTTCATCACCTGCGGGCCGCGCCAGCAGATCTCGCCCTGCTCGCCTTGTGCCACTTCGTTACCCTCATCATCGATGATCGCTTGTTGAGTCGTGAAGGTAGGGATCCCCCAATAATTAGCGCCGCTGAATTCGGTTTCCGTACCGTCATAGAAAACAGTGGTCACCGGCGTAAATTCAGACTGGCCGCTGCCCAGGTCAAAATTACAACCAAAGGCTGTTCGTAATTGTTCCAGCGAATTGGCATCCATCGGCGCCATGCCGTAGGTAGCCTGCGTTAAGGCGGGAAACTCGGCCTGCTCAATACCGGGGACTTTGAGTAGTGCCCGCCACATCATCGGCAGCAGCAGCGCACTGGATATTTTTTCTGCCTGGAACAGGTCGATCGTGGTCTGCGGGTTGAATTGGTTTTGCAGCACCAGTGCACCACCCAGTTGCAGGGTCATCATTCCGAAGGACCAAGCGGCGCAATGAAATAGCGGCAACACACTGAACTGACGGTGATGGCGCTGGTAATTAAAACTCAGTGAGCTGCTCAGACTGGTGACATAGAGCGACTTGTGCGAGGTTTCCACGCCCTTGGGACGGGAGGTGGTACCGCTGGTGTATAGCAGCGTGGCGACATCACGGTCATCGATGATGATATCTTCGATCTCGGCGTCATCCTGGCCGGAGATCAGTGACTCCAGGGTGATGCTTGTTGGCTCGGAGGGTTCGCCGATCACCACCCGTGTTTGTACTTGATCGAGCGCCGCGCTGGCTTGAAGGGCGGTCTCAGAAAGTGTTTCCTGGTAGATAACCGCTTTGACTTCGGCATGTTCGAGGTTATAACGAACGTCCTCGACCGTTTGCAAATAATTAACCGGTACCAGCACCATGCCCGCCTTGTAGCAGGCAAAGGCAACGGTAACAAATTCAGCGGTGTTACTGCACAGCAGCGCCAGCCGGTCACCTTGGCTTAAACCCTGAGTGCGCAAACCGCGGACCAGTTGATTGACCCGTTGGTTGAGCTGGCGATAGCTAGTGGCAATCCGCTTGCCGTCGATAAATTCGACAATGGCATCATGCCCACCTGAGTCACGTGAGCGGTTGCGCAGGATATCGCCGGCGGCGAGGCGTTCGATAAGATTCCGATTTAATTTTTCACAATCGTGCTGCATACGTCATTCCTTTGTCCGATGAGCGCTTGCAGTGTCGCTCGCCTGACGCCAATCCCTGTTCCAAAAAAAGGGTGGTGTCAGGCGTGCTCAACTTCTTAACAGGCTCCCATCTAATTATTGTTGTAGGGAATTACTGGGTTGCGGGATTACTTCAACAGTTCGCCAGCGATAATGATTTTTCGAACTTCGGTAGTACCCGCGCCAATTTCGAGTAATTTACTGGCACGATAAAGACGGTTGATTTCCATCTCCCACATATAGCCGTTGCCGCCGTGGATCTGCACGGCATCATTGAGTATTTGGCTACAGGAGTTGGCGGCAAACATGATTGCCGCAGCGGTTCGCTTATGGATCTCTCCACGACCGCCACCGCCTTCTTCGAGGCCGCAACAGTCCGTCATGACGCTGTAGGCTAATAGCCGTGATGCTTCTAGCTTGGTGTACATATCGGCCAGCATGCCCTGTACGAGCTGAAAAGAGGCGATGGGGCGATTAAACTGCTGTCGCTCCTTGGCATAGTCGATCGACAATTCCAGGCCGCGCGATGCCATACCCAGGCACATAAAACTTGCCACTGCGCGCTCAATATCCAGCCCGCTCATGGTGATCGCAACGCCGTTATTCTCCTCACCGATCAGGTTTTCTAGCGGAACTTTGCAGTCGGTAAACACCAGCTCAGCGGTCTGGCTACCGCGACAGCCCATCTTGATCAGTTTTTGTGCAACGGCAAAACCGGGGAAGTCTTTCTCAACGATAAAGGCCGAGATACCGTGGGCGCCCTTCTCTGGGGCTGTTTTTGCATAGACGAGGACGACGTCGGCAATCGGTCCGTTGGTGATAAATATCTTGCTGCCGTTGAGAATATAGTGGTCGCCTTCTCGGCGAGCGGTGGTCTTCATGCTGCCCAGTGCATCAGAACCGGCACCAGGCTCGGTCAGGCCTAGTGCGCCGACCAAGGTGCCATTGGCCATCCCCGGAATGTATTTTTTACGCTGCTCGTCATTAGCATTACGTAAAATGTTATTCAGGCACAGGTTGTCATGCGCAAGCACACTCAAACCCACTGCCGGGTTATATTTCGAAAAGGCTTTGGCGACCAAGGCTTGAGCCATCTCATCCATGCCGGCACCGCCCAGTTCTTCGGGGACGGTAACGCCTAAATAACCTTCACGGCCCAGCATCGGAAACAAGTTTTCAGGCCAGGACTCTTCGTCATCCATCTTACCGGCGATCGGCAGCAGCTGCTCACGGGCAAATTTGTCTGCCGCGTCATAAATCATCTGGTAGTCTTCGTCTAGCTTGAATGCATTGCTCACGCGTAATACTCCTCAACGGTTTATTTTTGACTACGAGGGTTGGTCGGGCTCACCCGGCTTGGGTAGGCCTTCCAAATAGATTAAAAATCTACTGTCGGTGAGTGGTGCGTTTTAATCCATTACCCAACCGGTAATGGAGCTTTCTAAGCGAGCAATGGGTGAGCTGTCGGAGGTTGCTTGGGAAGCTGTTCGATAAAGTCCCGAGCCGCGGGGTTGGCGGGCATCAACACGCTGATCATCAGACGGGGCTTCATCTCGGGCGGGTTGGCTGCGATCTTATGCATCAGCAGTTCGAATTTCGCCAATTCTCCATTATCGAGGCAGAGGTGTAGCGGCAGGGCTAACTGTAACCGGCTGCGATCGATACTGATGGCCCAGTCTTTGGGGATCCCAGGGTAGGCTAACAGTTCAGCCAACAGCGTTTCCTGCTCCGGGTCGCCGGTAATGATCACCTCCTGCTGCAGTGCCAGGAGCAGGACCCGTGCCAATGACTCCCAGTTGGCCAGCTGGGGGCGGGCACCGTTGGGGCTGAGAAACAGATGGTGATAGTTGTAGGGGATATCTGCCAGATAGGGGGCCATCGCCGCCAACCAGGGCTGGTTAACCATCCGGATATTGCCGAGGATGTCGTTGATCGACGCGGGATAGGGGCCGAAGGCCGCCAGGCTCTGTTTGAGGTATTCGCGTAAGCGCAGACTGCTATCGTCGCTGCCCTCCAGATCGACGCTGACCGGTTCGGGTGATAGTCCGGCAGCATTCAAAAGGTTGTTGCAGTCCCTGATGCCTAACCCTAGCTTATCCACCAGCGCCAATACCAACTCGCGATTGGGGCGTGCACGACCGCACTCGAGAAAGCTCAGATGACGGGTTGAGACGCCTAGCCGGTAAGCCAGTTCTTCCTGGCTTAGTGCAAACGACTGGCGCCAGAATTTAACCAGACGACCAAAGATGTTCTGCGGTTTGGATAAGGGCATATGCGTCCCGCACTAAAAAAGATCTGGCCTCACATCTTGCAGTCCGAAGCGGTACGAGGTCAAACCGATCTTAAAGACCACAGCCAAACCAACTACTGGCTATAACGCTTTCTCAGTTCAAATTTAAGCAGCTTACCGGCCGGGTTGCGAGGCAACTGGTCGACGATGTGTAGGTGCAGGGGCAGTTTGTAACGGGCCAGATACTTGGCGCCATAGTCGCGCAGCTCTTCGAGGGTCAGTGTTTTATCTTCATGCAGCGTCACGATGGCGGTGACCGCTTCACCCCATTTTTCGTCAGACATCCCGATCACCGCGACCTCGGCGATCGCATCGTGGCCAGTGAAAACACTCTCAACCTCTGCCGGGTAGACATTTTCACCGCCGCTGATAATCATGTCTTTCAGACGATCGCAGATATAGAAAAAGCCGTCTTCATCTTGATAGGCGATATCTCCGCTGTGAAACCAACCCTGCTCATCGATGGTTTTTTTCATGTCATCGGGGCGATTTAGATAGCCCTTCATGACGTTGGGGCCCCGGACCACAATCTCGCCTTTCTCGCCCACAGCGACCGGCTGGTTGTTAACATCGACCAGCCGGACATCGGTAAACAGAGGTGGCTTGCCTGCCGAGCCAATTTTACTGTTGCGGTACTGGGCTCCCAGGATCAACACCAGCGGCGCGGTCTCTGTCAGGCCATATGCATGGCACAGGTAGATGTCGCGCGCATTGTAAATATCAAGCAACGGTTTGGGTACCGGCGCCGCACCGACCATAAATACACGCACGGAGGATAGATCCGTCGTGGCAAATTGCGGTTGTTGCGCCATAAATTGAAACATCGTCGGTGCACCAAACATCGTGCTGACCCGTTGGGTTTCGATCAGTTGCAACACGGCGACGGGGTCAAACGACTTCATCACGACTACATGCCCGCCCGCATAGAAGGTACCCAGGGTGGTCACATTGAGCCCGCCAATATGGAACAGCGGCGCGGTGATCAGGTTGACATCTGATTCCAGGAAGCTGATCTCTATCGTCATATTCAGCGTGCTCCAGTTGAGGTTGTTATGCGTCAGCATCACCCCCTTTGGCAGCCCGGTGGTCCCCGAGGTATACATCAACACCGCCGTCTCGTCGGGGTCGGTGGGATGGCATTCGATGATCGGCTGATGTTGACGGAGCAGATTGCTATAGAGCAGATCCCCAGCCATTGCGCTTTCCACGCCGATGTAGGTGGTGCAGCACAGGTCAGCACGAATCGGATCGATCGTGGGGTATAGCGCATCATCAACCAGCAGGGTGTTGATGTTAGCATCGTTGACGATAAAGCTGATCTCTTTGCCGGTCAGGCGGAAATTGAGCGGCAGGAAGATCGCACCGATGCTGGATGCGGCAAACAGGGTTTCCAGCAAGGCACCGTGGTTCATCCCCAGAAACCCCACCACCTGACCTGCTTCAACGCCATTGCTCTGTAGTGCGGCAGCCAATCGCTTGACGCGATCTGACAGCTGGGCATAGGTCAGTGTCTGGTCTTCAAAGCTGAGCGCCTTGTTGTCGGGTGACAGGCTCGCGCGGCGATGCAAGATCTGGGCGATGCCGGTGCCGATCGTGGAACTGAGTGCGGAAATTGGTGTGCTGTTCATCATACGCCTCTATTTATTATTAGGGTTGAGCAGATCGGTTACGGGCGGTACGACATGCTTCGTTAGCTCTGCATTAGCGTTTGGTAGGCCCTAACTATCGTCAATATTATTGTTTAATTAGCAAAAAAACGCCTACCCAGCCTCTGCCGATTAAGCGTTTATCGGTGCGGTTATTTCAGCAACTCGCCAGCAATAATCACTTTGCGAATTTCATTGGTGCCGGCGCCAATTTCATAGACTTTACCGGAGCGGTATAGCCAGTTGATCTCGGACTCGGTGATGAAACCCATGCCGCCATGGATTTGAACGCCCATGTCCAAAATTTGCATTAGGGTACGACCGCAATGCAGTACACAGGCTGCGCTACGCTTGTGGATCTCGCCACGGCCGCCTTCGCCCTCTTTCATTTCGGCAATTTCTTTGGTGAGTTGGTAGACAAAGCTGCGCATGGTTTCGACACCGGTGTACATATCGGCCAGCATCGACTGAACCATCTGGAAGGAGGCGATAGGCTTGTTAAATTGGACCCGGTCTTTGGCGTATTCTACCGAGATATCCAGTGCACGCTGAGCCATACCCAGCGCATTGGCAGCGATAGCGACTCGTTCGATATTCAAGCCGCTCATGACGATGGCGACGCCCTTGTTTTCTTCGCCGACCCGGTTGGCGGCTGGCACGCGGCAGTTATCGAACACCAGTTCGCCGGTTTCGGAGCCCTTCCAGCCCATCTTCGGCAGTTTTTGGGCAACCGAGAACCCCGGGGTGTCGGCGTCTAATACGAACGCGGAGATGCCGTGAGCACCCAGTTCCGGGTTTGTCTTGGCGTAGATCATGATGATATCGGCGCAGGGGCCGTTGGTGATAAACATCTTGCGACCGTTGATGATGTAATCATCGCCGTCGCGTACCGCCGTGGTTTTCATGCTACCCAGTGCATCAGAACCGGCGCCTGGCTCGGTGATACCCAGGCAGCCGATCGCGGAACCGTCCGCCAGGCGGGTCACGAAACGCTGTTTGATATCGTCGTTGCCGTTGCGCAGCAGGTTGTTGACGCACAGGTTGTCGTGGGCCAGATAGTTGGCGCACATGGTGTGGTTCCAGTAGGACATCGCTTCGGCGGCCATAATCTGCGCCACTTCATCCATGCCTGCACCACCGAACTGTTCCGGTGCGGTGATACCCAGCAGGCCGATCTCGCTAAGCTTGCGAAACTCTTCGTTGGGGAACCAGTCCTCTTCATCCATCTTCGGCCACAGCGGGTGGAGTTCCTCGCGGGAGTAGTTCCACACCATGTCGTAGACTTGTTGCAGTTCGTTATCGAAGCCGTAGTTTTCTAGGTTGGTCATAGGGGGATCTCTTACTTTTAAGTATTATTTAGCGACTAGTTGGCAGCACTTAATTCTTTAAATACATCAGTTTCCGGCGCGATCGCCTGGGCGCGGATAAGTGCCGGACGGGCCTTCAAGCGTGCTAAATACGCCTGCACCTGCGGGCTGTAGCGGTCCGACAGCCCGAGCAACTCACCCAGCAGCAGCGCATAGCCAACGGTGATGTCGGCGATGGTCATGCGGTTATCACACAGAAACTGGCGATCCTTGATGTGGTTGTCCAACCGGCTCAGGCGGCTGATGAACCATTTGGCATAATCGCTAGCCACCTGAGGCAAACGGTTGTCTGGCTTTTCCAGATAGGTGTAGCGCAGGAATATTGTCTGCGGGAAGGTCAACGTGGCATCGCTTTGGAAAAGCCAGTTGAGGTAGTCGCCATATTCAGGGTGGTCAGGCTTGAGCCCCAGCTGATGTTGTTGATAGCGCTCAACCAGATACAGGCAGATGCCGGAGGACTCGGTCATGGTCACTTGATCAGCATCAGCGCCATCGACAAAGTACGGTACGGTGCCCAGGTTGTTGAGGTCTTTGAAGCCGTCGTGGCGAAAGCGCGGCGGGAACAGCATCACCTCCAGGTCGTAATCGACCCCCATCTCCTCGAGGGTCCATAACGGACGCAGCGAGCGCGCGTTATAACAGTGCCACAGTTTTGGCTTGGCCTGGTTTGTCATAATAAACTCCTATCCAGCAGGGGGGCTTTTGCAAAGCGTTAGTATCTCTAGCGAGGGGCCGCAGAACTATGACCATAATGGACAGCTTGTTTGACAAAAACGGCCAGCCTCAGGCGTTATTTCTGTTATAGTCTTTGCTGATTGGCTCCCAATACGACAGAAAACTGTTTTAACCAAATAGATATGACATTAAGCGCCCTCCCCGTTTCCAACCACTACCTCAAAGCCTGTATTCGTGGGGCCGTCCGGCTGGGCTGGTCAGCAGAAACGCTGCTGCAACAGGCGGCAATCCCAGTTGATTTACTCACGGCCCCAGACGGACAAGTCACCAATCAACAGATATCCCGGTTGATTCGAACCGTCTGGCAATGTACCGATGATGAACACATGGGACTGAGTCAGCAGCGCTGCCCGAGAGGCACCTTTATGCTGATGGCAGAGCGAGTCCTTTACTGCAAGACGCTCGGTGGCATGCTCAAGCAGAGCACACGGCACTACCACATTTTGCGAGAAGATTTGGAGGTTGGATTCGAGCAGCGCGATGATCTGTTAGATATTAACCTGAGTCTAAAAAATGCCGAGCTGGACAGCGACCATACGCTGCAGGAATTTTTAATACTCAGTTGGCAGCGCTTCTCCAGCTGGTTGGTGGGACATCGTCTTGAGCCGCAGGTTACCCGCTTCACCTACCCGCCGCCCGCCCATGCCCGTGAATATCCGTTGATGTTCGGTGGCAAGCTGGAATTCAATCAAACCTCCTGTGGTTACACGCTCAACAGCAAGTTACTGAACCTGCCGCTGGTACGCTCCCCGGATGAGTTGAGCCGTTTTATCAAGGACTCTCCCGCTATCATGTTTCGGCGGCTACAGCAGGGCAACGCATTAAAATGGCAGGTGATGCAGTTGCTGATGCAGTTCGAATCTAACCAGTTACCACCGCTGGAATTGATTACAGATCAACTCCATGTGTCTGCCCGTACCCTCAGACGTCGTTTGGCTGAAGAAGGTGCGCCGTATCAGCAGCTCAAAGATCAGGTGCGCGCTGAGAAGGCGATTCGCTTACTGACGCAGGAAAACCTATCGATCAACGAGGTGAGTCAGCTGACAGGCTTTGCCGAACCCGCCGCGTTTTGTCGAGCGTTCAAAAAATGGACCGGCTGCCAGCCGTCGAACTATCGCAAGAACGTCTAAGGCTTTGCTATCTTAAAAAAGGCTATGTCGTAGTTAGCTGTTGTAGCAGTCCGATGCGGGAAGAGACCTCTAGCGACACATTGCAGCCGCTCATCTTTACCCTGAGCAGGCTGCTGGTGAAGCTTCGGAGATCCCTATAGCGGACACCTATCGGAGCGAGAGGTCACGACGGGAATGCGCACAAACCGGACGTTATCTGAAACCATTCTAGGTGAAACGCCCTGTGCGGATCCGCATGC
>JBALTG010000004.1:0-74583 GCA_036964625.1 Motiliproteus sp. | reverse complement strand
CGATCATCCGAGGCGATAAATCGACAGGACAGCCGATTTACACAGCGAATGTCGGAATAAATCTCTATCGCCGCCTCGATTAAACCCAAGGCTAAGGTATTAATGATACAGGTCAACGAATCAATACCTAGCGTTTGTTCCTGGCTGCAGAGTTGCTAGTATCCATATAGATTTTAGGGAATCAGGCCAGGTCCATCGCTACAACGCCTGTATTTGAGCATTCGCACCGCCTCACGGGTACACGCAAGCAGGATTCTGGTCGAATCTGTGCATCAGATTCTTCTCAACTAATAAAATAATAAGAGCCATTCAAATGCTGTTTAGATCCACAACCGCCGCCCAATGGCGCTGGCAGCGGCCCTCTGGGGCTATTCCTGACGTCACCCGCTTCCCTGCAGAAAACGCAGCCTCCTATTTTTCGTTTTATGACTGCCCGTTTCGCGCCACCCTTCAAGTGCGCAGGCTCCCAGGCACGGACAACGACCCAGGTACACGCATTACCCAGAGACAGGGTCCGCGATTACATCGTTCCATCTTAACGTTGTAGAGAACGCGCATGTCACAGTATTCAAAGCATGCGGGAATGGAGATCACGCCGTCTCAGGCCGGTGCTCTGCTGAGCCATGTCCCTGCGATTCTGTGGGGTATCGATTATGACCGGGTTATCGCTCATGCCGTTGCCAGCGAAAAAATCGAGTCGCCCTCGTCCTGCGAGGACTGGGTCGGAGCCAAGGTAGATACCATCTTCAGCGGTTGTGACAGCACCCTGCAGGCGCTGCAACAGGCGCTGATTGGCGAGCAGGTATCCGTCACGACTCGCCTGAAGGGGCGCTGGTATGAGACCTCGTTCACGCCCGAAGTGGGCCCTGAGGGGCTGACTCATCACGTCAGCGCGATATCGATCGATATCACCGAGCACCAGGCCAATCAGACCCAACTGCAAATCCTGTCACAGGTGGTCGAACAGGGACCGGCCGCCGTCATCATCACCGACGCCCAGGGCTATATCGAATACGTCAACCCCGCCTTTACCCGAAGGATGGGCTACAGCACCCAGGATCTACTCGGCCAAACACCACGGATAATCAAGGCAAGCGAGACCCCTGCCCTGCTCTACCAGCAGCTGTGGCAGACCATTAAAGCGGGCAAACTTTGGCGTGGTGAGCTGTTAAACCGGGCCAAATGCGGCCGGGCGGTGTATGAGAGCCAGACCATCGCGCCGATAAAAAACAGCTCCGGTGAGATCAGTCATTTTGTCTCGATCAAAGAGGATGTATCTGAACTACGGCGCTCAGAGACAGAGCTGCGGCGTTATAACCGCATGCTTAGAATTCACTCTGGCTGCAATCAGGCGCTGCTGCATTCGGAAACCGAAGAGCAGTTGTTCGACCAGATCTGTCGCCTGCTGACCAAGATCGGCGAATACCCCTTGGTGTGGATCGGGTCGGCCGATGGGGCCGCTGCCGACAGTATCGAGGCGGTGGCGGTGGACGGCCATAGCTCTGCGTGCATCAAAGCGTTTGCAGCTGATTTTAAAGCCACCGCCATCGCCCAACGCTGCATTCATGGCGAGTCTGCGATAGAGGTTCTCGATCTCAATTCGAGCGAGCTGCTGGCCTGGTGCCCAAAATCTCAATGCGCCAGCCTCAATAGCGCCATCGCCATTCCGGTCGTGCGTCCCGGCCAGCAAATTTTCTCCCTGATCTGGATCTTATCCACCCAGTCGACAGGCTTTGCACCTTACGAACGACAGCTGTTTCACAAACTGGCAGCGGATTTTGGCCTGGGGCTTGAGGCGCTACGCACCCAGCGCGCCCTGGATGAGAGCGAAGCCCAATTCCGCAGTCTGGCCGAAGACTCGATGGTGGGCGTATATATGATTCAGGACGGCCGCTTTGTGTACGCCAACCCGCGCATGAGCGAACTGTTTGGCTACCCACTGCAGCAGTTGATCGGCGAAATAGCGGTTTTGGATCTGGTAGCACCGCAACACAGGGAACGGGTGACGACCAACTTAGGCCAACCCCTCAATGGCCATTCGCGCAGCCTGCACTACAGTTTCAGCGGTTTGCGCTCCGATGGCGAAGAGATCCAGGTCGAGGTCTTTGGAGCCTACACCGAGCGTGATGGTAAACCCTCAGTGGTTGGATCTCTGGTCGATATCAGCGAGCGCCAGCGACTGGAAAACCAGCTTAAATTGATGCAACGTGCGATCGAATCAAGTTCCAACGGCGTGGCCATCTCGGATGTTAGCCTGCCCGACAATCCGTTCGTCTATGTTAATGCCGCGTTTGAGTCGATAACCGGTTATCCACGCGATCAGGTGCTGGGTAAAAACGGCCGCTTCCTGCTCGGGCGAGATTTCAGGCAACCGGAGCTGGACAAGCTGCGCTTCGCGTTCAAAGAGCGCAAAAGCACCCAGGTGATCCTGCGTAATTATCATCAGTCCGGAAGCATGTTCTGGAATGAACTGGCGATTGCACCGGTGCGCGGCGAAGACCAGCAGGTGACCCACTACGTCAGCGTGCTGAACGACATTAGCGAGCGTAAAAACTACGAGCATCAACTGGAACAGCTGTCCAATTACGACGCCCTGACGGGGCTGGCGAATAAAAACCTGCTGCGCGATCGGCTGCAGCAATCGATCATCCAGGCCAGGCGCAGAAACCGCTACGCGGCTCTGGTGCTGATCGATCTGGACCGTTTTAGAATGCTCACCCAGAGCGTCGGAATCACCGTCTCGGATGCGGTGCTGAAGCAGGTAGGCTCGCGAATTTCGGGGTGTGTGCGTAACGGCGATACGGTCGCCCGGATCGAATCGGATGATTTTGCCGTGGTACTCTGCGATGTCGCCAGCGTCGACGATATCAGCGTCAAGATCCAACAGATCATTAGCGCCATCAATCAACCCCTGGACGTAGGGCCTAGCGGCATGGCACTGAGCTGCAGCATCGGAATTTCTGTGTACCCTCAGGATGGTAAGGATCCGCATCAATTAATCCGCAATGCTGAGGCCGCCCTGTTCAAATCGATGGAGCGGCAGAACTGCTTCAATTTTTACACCCCGTCACTCAATGCCACCGCCCATGAACGGTTACAGCTGGAGGTGGAGCTCCGAGCCGCCTGCCAGCGCCAGGAGTTCGTGCTCTATTACCAACCCAAAGTGGATCTGCGTAGCGGTCAAATTAGCGGCGCCGAGGCCCTGATTCGCTGGATTCATCCGAGCCGCGGCCTGGTGCCACCCAATGACTTTATCCCTGTCGCCGAAGATACCGGACTCATTCGGGAGATGGGCAACTGGGTGATCAGCGAGGCGTGCCGTGCGATCGGCAGAATCAACCGCAGCTGTAACAGAGCCCTCTCTGTCGCCGTTAATATTTCAGCCAAGCAATTTAATGATGATGGATTGATCCAGTACATCAGCAGCGTCCTGAGCACCTCAGGAATCGCCCCTGAATTATTGGAATGCGAGCTGACCGAAAGCATGTTGATGGACGACCCCGGTGCTGCGCTGGTGACTCTGACGTCGATCAAACAGACGGGAGTGCGGGTGGCGCTGGATGATTTTGGAACCGGCTACTCATCGCTGGTGTACCTGAAACGGTTTCCGATCGACACATTAAAGATCGATCGCTCCTTTATTAAGGATCTGGCTGAGTGCCAACAAGACCAGGCGATCACCCAGGCCATCATCGCCCTGGCCGATTCGCTGGGGCTGTACGTAGTGGCTGAAGGCGTAGAGACGCAACAGCAACAAGAGTTCCTGAAGACCCAAGAGTGCGATGCGATGCAGGGATTCCTGTTCAGTAAACCACTACCCGAGGAGCAGTTCCTGGCATTGCTCCAGCAGTGGCCTCAAGCCCCCATTATGAGGATGAAATAGATGAAGCCAGCAAGGCATCAAATAGATGAGTCATGGTACAGCCACCAAGGCATCAACATGAGGATGAAATAGATGAGTCCTGGTACAGTCAGCAAGGCATCAACGCTAAAGGGCCGCTACCTTGCGCGCATACACCCTAGATCCAGCCAACTGGTCTGCGTTCTGAGCTTTTGCGCCGTTGCCGCTCTGGGCAGCTATTGGACCCACCTGAGCCAGACCCTGGTATTTAATGAGCAGCAGCTTTTAATCAGCGAAGTGGTCAATGTCCAAGCATCCGCCATCGAACGACGATTAGCCCGCTCCTTGTCCGCCACCCATATTTTGGCACTTGAGATTCAACAAAACGGCGGTCTGTTTGACGCTTTTGAAGGCTACGCCCAGGCGGTGCTGGACAGTGTCGGTGGGATCTCCAACCTGCAGCTGGCCCCGGCCGGGATTATCCAAAAAATCCATCCCCTTAGCGGTAATGAGAAAGCGCTCGGGCACAACATCCTCAGAGACGACCGCCGACGCAAAGAAGCCCAGCTGGCACTGCAGGAACGCCGCCTGACCTTAGCCGGCCCCTTTACGCTGGTACAAGGCGGCGTCGCCGTGATCGGGCGCTACCCGGTGTTTCTGGCGCAGGCGGGCAGGCAGGCAGGCAGGCAGGCAGAAATTCTGGGGCTTTGCTTCGGCGCTGATCTATCTTGAGGACCTGCTCAGAGTGACCGACCTGGCGCAGTTTGAAACTAAAGGCTATAGCTACCAGTTGCAACGCCTTCATCCCGACAGCGGTCAGCGAGAGGTCTTTGCACGCTCAACAGCCGAACTCAGCCCGTTACGTCATCGCCAAGACATCAAGGTGCCCAATGCCGTATGGACCTTAGTGATGAGCCGCCCTCAAGTCAATTCATGGTCCGCTCGCGGCGGCTATCTGGCCAGTATTCTGGTCGCGCTACTGGTGGCCTGGATGCTGCGCTATCTATTGCGACAGCCACAAAAACTGCAAGCGATAGTGCGCCAGAAGACTCAGGAATTGGAACTGCTGGCGTTCTATGACCACCTCACTGGCCTTGCCAACCGCCGTCTGCTCAACGATCATTTGCAGCAGCTGCTGCGCGAGGTACCCCGCTACCACCGTAGCGCCGCCCTGCTGTATCTGGATCTGGATGATTTCAAGCAGATCAACGACTCGATGGGGCACGATGCCGGCGACCAGATGCTGAAGCAGATTTCGCAGCGGCTTAATTCCGCGGTGCGTGACAGCGACTTGGTCGCGCGCCTGGGGGGAGATGAGTTGGCGGTGCTGCTGCTAGACCCGAGTTCGGTATTCAATGTCTGTCGGATTTCGGAAAAAGTGATCCGGGATATCGAACAACCGGTATCCTTTAAGGGGCGAACGTTTAGGGTTTCAACCTCGATCGGCATCGCCATGATCCCGACAGATGGTGACTCTGCCAGCGCCTTGCTGAACCATGCAGATAGTGCGATGTATTCCGCCAAGCGCGCCGGCAAGCGCAACTACCATTTTTACGGGAAGACGCAGCCATAGGTGCCGTTGCCGCGTTATTATTGCTACGGATTGAAGAACGAATAAACGGTCACGCTCGCACATGATGTTTGAGCGCAGCCACCGAAAGCGGTCGGCGCAATGACGGGTTAAGCCTCGCTTACAATCCATGTTGTGAGCTTGCGCACGAAAGGCAGCACGAGCAGCAGCACGGGAAAGGCCACTAACCAAGAGATGCCCCAGGAACCCAGCCAGAGCTCAGCAATCCCTTGAGCCCAGCCAACACTCCTCAAGGTGCTAATAAGAGAAACAATGCACGTCATGAGGCCAGACAGAAGGAACGGCATCACCACGGTGGCATACCGAGCGGGTAGTTTGCGAAAGGCAAAAACGTTATGCAATTTCGAACATTTCATAAGCTGTCATGATCCCTAATTAACCTAAGCAACCAAGCGCATCCTCAATAAGCGCATCAATATGTGCATCGTCATCATTGGCGCGAGCGTAGGCTCGCAGCCCCATCAATTGCACCTGTAGATAACGCGCCAAGCGTTCCGGATCTTTTGAACTATCCAGCTCCCCGCGCTCTTTGGCCTGTACCAGCAAGACCGCAAACGCCTCCTCAATCACACCCAGTAATCGCTTCGCCTCAGCCAGCAAGTCGGCATTATCGTGGGTCAGTTCCGAGATCGTTTTAACCAGCATGCACATTCCGCTTGGCGCAGATTTGCGGCTTCCTGTCACCGACTCCGTGATAAACAGCTTTAATCCCTCCAGCGGCGAGGAGGAGGCTTCTGCGCAGGCATCCAGGCGCGCCAGGCCGGTGTGGGCATAGTGGTGCAACGTCTCTTTAAACAACCCCTCTTTACTGCCGAAGCTGGCGTAAATACTCCCCGGGCGCATGTCGATGACCTGCTGAATGTTACGCATGGATGTGGCGTGGAAACCTTTTTCCCAAAAAAGACCGGTAGCCTTTTGGATCACATCCTGGCGATCCTGTTTCGCAGTATTAACCATAGCCACACCCTTTGAACAACTGTTCAAGAATACCTTGAACGATCGTTCAAATCCAGCTAGAGTGAGCTTGCCGCTCGCCCCTATTGCCAAAACAACTCATGAGCACCTGCGCTGGAGACACTATGAGCACCTTGACGATTCATTCTTTGGAATCCGCCCCTGAAGCCAGTAAGCCGTTACTGGATAAATCACTACAAGGGTTCGGCATGATACCGAATCTGCATGGCGTCATGGCCGAATCCCCCGCCCTGCTCGAAGGCTATCAACTGCTGCATAAGCTGTTTCAAGAGACCTCGTTCGACGCCGAAGAACTTACGGTGGTATGGCAAACCATTAACGTAGAGCATAAGTGTCACTATTGCGTGCCCGCCCATACTGGCATCGCCCATATGATGAAAGTGGACCCGGTGCTAACCGAAGCATTGAGAAACGAGACGGCGATGCCTACTGAAAAATTGCAGGTGCTGCACGACACCACCCTGTCCATGCTGCGTAATCGCGGTAATCTAACCGACGCGGAGATGGCGACATTTTATGCGGCGGGTTACGGCCAGCAGCAATTGTTGGAAATCGTGCTGGGACTGGCGCAAAAAGTGATGAGCAACTATGTCAACCACTTCGCCAAAACGCCCACCGATGAAAGATTCAAGCAATTTGCCTGGCAGAAATAGCAGCCGATCTTCCGGCTAAAAGATGTGATTCAGGCCACATTCTTTATGGAATCAACGACCGACCAAGCGAGCGCAATGATCACTCTCCGCAAACCCGCTTGATGTTATAAAGTGCGTTGTAAAACGGTCGTCTTGATTCAATCGGTAGTGCCTTCAGAGCCGAAGATTGCGCCACTCACGACTTCCTCAGCAATAAATCTTTGAGGTTAGCAAAGGGCTGACTGGTCGCCGCCTCACGGCCATCGCCGCCAGCGACCGTTTTACTGTGTTCGGCGGTATCAACATAGCGACTGTGTTCATTATCGTGACAGTAGAGGCACAGTAGCTCCCAGTTACTGCCGTCGGGCGCATTATTGTCGTGATTATGGTCACGGTGATGGACGGTCAACTCGCTCAGATTGCCCCGGTTAAACTCTCGGGCACAGCGCCCACAGACCCAGGGGTACAGCTTCAGTGATTTTTCGCGGTAACCGGCCTCGCGCTGGGTTTGGCTTTGCAACGATTGACTCACCAGTTTTTTTAACGCGTCACTGCTTGGGCCAGAGCTGTGTTTGGACATCAGGAGTTTCCTGTCGTGGGCCGCTGAAGATAGATATTATCAGCACCCCAGGTTGAATATGGATAGATGCACGTTGCCCGATTCCGCCGCGCATGTACAGCGTTACATCTGATAACGCAGCGCACGTAGCACCGTGACCAGATTAATAGGCCCTTGAGACGAAAGCCTGCCCCGGAGGCGCGCAACGTCAAAGCTCGGTTCTAAGTGCAGCGCAGCTGGGGCTGACGGAGAAAAACTGGGCCAGACTGAGGGTTTAAGAAACCCCCGGGAGGCCTTTCTTGTTACTTAAAAGACGCCACCTCCTCTGCGGTTAAGTGTCGCCATTGGCCCACATCAATATCCAAACTGAGGCTGCCAATGCTCTGCCGGTGTAAACCCACTACCCGATTTCCCACCGCCTTAAACATACGCTTCACCTGGTGAAATTTACCTTCGGTGAGTGTCAACCGAACCTCAGAAGAGTTCACGATGGCGAGCTTGGCAGGCAGGGTCAGAGACTCTTCACCCTGCAATTGCAGCCCATGCGCAAATTGATCCACAACATTAGCAGCAATGGGATGGCGTAAATGTACGCGGTAAACCTTTTCGCACTGCTGTTGCGGCCTGATGATATTAAATGACCAGCGCCCATCATCGGTCACCAACACCAACCCCGTGGTGTCCGCATCCAAACGCCCGGTGATATGAAGATCGGCACAATGATCGAGATCGATCGTATTGAGTAACGAGGGATAGGCCTCGTCAACATTGGAACAGATTGTGTTGCGCGGCTTATGCACCATGATATAGCGTGAAGGTCGCGCCCACAGCGCTTGCCCCGCAAGGGTAATGCTGTTGTTTTCATGCACCTGAAGCGCCACATCGGTCACGATCTCAGCATTGACCCGAATCGTTCCTGCGTGAATCACTACCTGTGCTTCGGCTCGGCTAAGCGCGGTACTTTTACAGATAAATTTATCAAGACGCATAGCGGCCATCGGTGTAAACATGAACGAGGAGCGCCATTATCAGCGCTAATCGATCATATGCAACCGCTGGATTCAACTCACCCCAGCGATGGCGAACTGTTATGATCGCGCATTTCCCCAAGGAACCTACGAACAAGTCTCGCAGAGAACACATTGGACTTATTCGTAAGCTTCCCTATCACCTTGGATCGCATGATGGCCATTTCCAAATATCCGTCAAAACTGACCCTGCCGCAGGTTAATCCGGGTGCTGCCACTGTTTTGGACTACCTAATTGGCAAGTTCCCGGAGGTCGACGCCCTGGTTTGGCGGCAACGGGCGATCGACGGCAAACTGCATTGGCACGATGGCAGCGCCATCACTTCAGCGTCGCCCTATCAACCGCAACAACGGGTCTATTATTATCGCGAGGTCGAACGCGAGCCGGTGATCCCGTTCACCGAAACGATCTTATTTGAAGACGCACATATCCTGGTGGCCTATAAACCCCCTTTCCTTCCGGTCACACCCGGCGGGATTTACGTGAATGAATGCCTGCAAAATCGATTGCGACTGAGAACGGGACACGAAAACCTACAAGCCCTGCACCGCATTGATCGAGCGACGACAGGGCTGGTGATGTTTTCGGTCAACCCTAAAACCTGCCATCTGTACCATCAGCTGTTTGCCACCCGGCAGATACACAAAATCTACCAGGCGATCGCCACGATCGATGTCGATGGTGATAAGCCGCTGAACGGCCAGCAGTGGCAGGTTATCAACCGCCTGGAGAGCGCCGAGCCGCGTTTTCTGATGCGCTTGGGTGATGGAGCGCCCAACAGCCATTCCCGGATTCGCTGCATAAAGCGGTTCGAGGACAAGGCACTGTTTGAATTAGAACCGGTAACGGGTAAAACGCACCAACTGCGGGTTCATATGCAGACACTGGGCTGGCCTATCCTGCACGATCAATATTATCCAACACTGCAGCCCAAGGCCCCCGATAACTTTACCCAGCCGCTACAGCTGCTGGCGCAACAGCTGCGTTTTATCGACCCTGTGACACAACAACCTAGAGAGTTCCATTGTCGCGGCTCACTCAACCCGGACACCGGGCTGACACCCAGTGACGCAGAGTATGCCTTGAATAGCGGTGACTAAATATATTACGCGCAGTTAATCGTGACCTTCCAGGCGCTGGGATGCCTTTAACGCCTTGTCATGATTCGATCCCACTTTGATATACAACGCTTCAGGCATAAGGCCTTCAGCACAGGACTCGCCTCCCGTTTGATGGAATTCCTCCGCCAGCTTAAGGTGATCCTGGCACAGGGCAATGCCGTTCTCTTTGACATAGCCACCACCAGGCATCAGGGTACGGTCGGTAATATGGTGAACGTCGATACTATCCGTGCTCTTGCAGATAACACAGCAATTGCGGTCTCTCTTTAACACCGCATCGCGAAACTGTTGTCGAGCCTGCTTTTTCTTGGCGCTCATATAAACCTCATAAAGATGGTCAACGTATTGATCAGTTTACCCCTATCGGGGGCAAACGGTTTCGATTGCAACGACTACCTATAGCAAATCGGAACGAAAGGGTCACGGGTTATTCATTGCAGTCCAGGTATACAGCTACGCGGCTAATTTGGGCAAAGGTTCCAAGCGGCCCCTCTCTGGACACTATAAACCTGGTGGACAAACAGGTTCCATAACTATTTATCCATCGCCCCTAGAATCTGCCGTATCTGCGTGTAACTTCTTTCTTTTCAGGGACTCGCATTGGTCTTCGACCCATATGGACGCATCCTTGCGCCTGCTATTAACTCGCCGGGTTAATGGCTCATATTACCGATGTCGATAGTCGATTAAAGGATAGGCGGCATAATGGCAATACTGGCGGGTGCCAGCCAAGCCCAGTGTGCATGCTGAAGAGAGAAAGATTGGGTCATTTGAGGGAAAGAGCCCGCGTTGGCGCAACAGACAGGTTGCTACAACGCGGGCTATTAACAGCAGAACGATTAAGCACCCGACTCTGATTTGGGTCCGTCTGAGAAAATCACATCGTCTTCAGGCGCGTGCTTGCCAAGCAAGCGTGGTCTTTCGATGAGAAAATAGAGCACTAAACCGATGACCACCGCAAAGATAGTGGACTTGGGATCAGGCATCGCCAGCGTCACGGCCACAATACCGGCCACTCCGCGTTCGACGGAGTTTTTCAGTTGCTCCATGCCCACCATGATGCAGATATACGCCGTCAGGAACAGGGTTAACGAAAGCGCAATGGGCAGAATGGGTTTGAACAGGGTGATCAACGGCAGGGCAAACAGCGCTATCAGGCCCGTAATCCAGAATGTACCACCGCCACTATAAATGGACTCCATCGAGTTACGTCCGATGGCATAGCGTTCCGCAACGGTGGCATGGGCCGCGGTCCACAACGGACCGGCCAAACCGGGCCAGGGCGCGAAGAAGGCGTGCACGGCATTACGAATGGCGGTAACCAGGTGCACCCGGTCAATATCGGCATCGATTTTTTCGTCATCACGCAAGTGATCAATACGTTTCACCAGGGTGAAACCGATAACGATGTCGCCAAAGGCAATCACGTAAGCGATGATGGCCGTCGGAATGGCCATCAGGAACATTTCCCAGCCAGGGAAACCAATGCTGAAGGCCAAGTACTCACCCATCAGCGCGAAGTCGGGCTTGGTGATGCCCCATTCGATCTCAGGCAGCGGATACTCACCCGTACTCCAGCCGACAATCATGGCAATCACGATGCCAGGCACCATTCCAAAGGTGGCAATTTTACGCGCGATGATACTGGTTTGGGTGACGTTTTTGAATGACAGGGAGAACAGCAGGTAAGCCGAAATAATGCCGCCGACAATCAGCGAGATCGGCGTGGCATCGACGCGGCCGCCCATTTTCAGTTCGCCCATCAGCGCAGCCATACCGGCACCAATAATAATGCCGGCTTTCAACGAATTGGGAATAATCTCCACCAGTTTCGTGCCGAGCCGGGTCACACCGAGAATGAAAAAGATGATCGCCACTTGAATCTGCAGGGCAAATAGCGCTTTGATGGCTTCCGGTCCGGGCTCAAAGCCATTCAGGTAAAGCAACACGACCGGCAGGGCCGGGGTGATCCAGCCAGGCACCAGAGGCACCCCCAGCAGCGCTGGCAGGGTATAGAGCACACCCGCAATAAAGCAAAACGCCAGCGCCGCTTCGTAAGGCATACCGAGATAGGTTTCCAGCAAGGGGATCGCCGCCAGGCCAACCACAAACATGATGATCCCCTGGATCATCTCCGGGGTCTCCCAGCGGTAGTGGACAAATGGGAGTCTTATCTGAAATGGCCCAAGCGGCCAGTATGGCTGCTCAGCTCCGTGTTCTCTTTTATATAACTGCAAAGGTTCAGTCCTCGGTCAGCGATGATTGGATAAACACCGAACAAACCTGTGGCTGCAATCATCCAGGTTGTTACCAGCATTTGAGAAAGCACACGCGGTGCGTGAACAATATAAAACCTCAACGTCAGCAAATTATTACTCAACTATTACGAATTGTTGCTACAGGATTTGGCCGCTTCTGATACAGAGAGAGACCGCTGAGACAAAGAGCTTTCCGCAGAGGATAGCCCGTCGCAGACACCCATAAGAATGCGCGTATCACCCGTGCAGTGTAGAAGCGCGTTGAGCCCGGCAAGAAATAACCTGTAGCACTAATGGCAGGTGGTCCGGGGCAGGTGGTCTGGGGGGGGCTGGGGGGGTGATCTGGGACAGAAAGCCTAGTGTACCGACTGCGATCACGCCACCAGCGAGCAGATTGATAGTGAATTCAAAACAGATCTGGATCTTGAACGCCGGCCTTCCGGCAAGTTTGACGTGCCAACGATCTGGTCATGGCGCTTGCAGTCATGGCCTACAACATCCTGCGCTGGATAGGGCTCCGCGGCCTGATGGGCGACGCCACCCCAGCTCAGCAAGCACCGCCCTGAGTTCGACGCCTTTAGCGATGTTTCCGGAGCGACATAACCGCACGGAGCATAGACTGCTGCTGACCGAGTGGCTTTGCGCGAATGCTCAAGAGCCCGGTCGAGCTGCAACCAAAAAGCCAGCATTGGATTGAGGTGAGCCAACCCTAAACAGGTACAGAGACGTCATTCCTGCTGCCTAAGCTTGCTTGCATTGGGATTAAGAAGGAACTCATCCAGTGCTTTTTCCAAACGCCCCTGCAGCTCTATAGCCTGCAATTGAGTCAACAGCAGAGGGTCGGGGATATTGGCGATCAACGCTGTTAACGAACTAAAGCGGCTGCGTTCGCGCTGCGACCAGCGTGACAACAGAACGCTCAGTTCATGGTCTGAGTCCGTCACACCGGAAATATTCTCTGAGGTGCAGAAATTCAGCTGAGCAAGACTTTCTAATTGGCCCTTAAGTTGCTGCTGTAACCGGCGCACGCGACGAACCCACAACTGATGACCTACGGCCAGCAGCAGAAGATTGACCAACAGGGTCAGCACTACAACCTCCCCCATCATCAGAAAAAAACCATCGATCTGTGCCTGCCGGCTGCTGGTATGGATAGAGTATAAACTTTCCTGCAAGGCCTGCTGCATACCTTGATAAGCATAAAGCAAGACCAGCCCTACGATCAGCAACTCGATCGCGATTAGCAGTAACCAGTACCGGCCCTGCAGGTTAGGATCAATAAATTTCTTCCGTCTTGGGTGGTGTGCTGGCATCGTTCGGTCCTAGAGCCGGAGTTAATCCGGACTTAAAGCTGGTGACATTGATAACAGAGGGCGGAGGTATCATTAAGGGTGACCAGCTCGCCATGGGTTTCGCTATAACCAAGATGACAAGAGACACAACTTATTAAGCCGTTTGGCAAAACAATATTCTCGTGCAGCTGGCTGATCGGACGATAGCCGCCGTATGAAGATGCGCCCTCATAAGAGCCACCCACCGGATGGTTGGCGCCCCGATGACGCACATTCCCCTGCCCATCGACACTGACAGGAAACTCCTGGCCGGCCTCACCTTCCTCTATATGGCAGCTCATGCATTCAATAGAATAGGGGTCTTGCAACACCCCACTAGCGCCCAGATGCCCAGATATGATGGTCGACGTACCCCCATCGACCATACTGGCAAAAAATGTCTGCGGATGGCAGGATTCACAGAATGGAGCACCCGCATTTTCGGCGCGCAACGCCCCATGAATCTGACTATGTACCAGATGACAGCTGCTACAGGTCACATCACCCTTCCAGTCCAACGGTAACGTTGCGGGCACGGCCATCGACGGGGTAACACCACTGGGGTGGCTGGCAATTAGCGCACCGGCATGACAGTCAGCACAAAGCAGCTCTTGGGAAGCAAGCAAAGTAGGATCTGCTGTAATATCGACACTACTACTCCAGAGGTGACAGCTGTTACACGCGGCACTCTCCATCGTTTGTGTTGGCACCAGCATACTGTACGCCGATAAAACACTGAGCAGACTCACCAACACAGTCGCGCCGAGAAACTTCGATACGATTTTAATGTGCATTGATAACCCCCTGTGCAGCCGTTGCTTTTAACTGAACCAGACGCTCCTGCAAGCTGCGCCCTCCCCCATCGCCAGAACTCTTAACAGGATCAAATTGCAGCTGGGCAAGCTGATCGATCACCTGACGGCAATCATTGACCAACTGTTTTTCATGAGCGGACAAGCGCTGGACCGTGCTCAACAGGCACTCACTCTCCTCCTGAAAATGATCACCAGACCTGATTCCCAAGAGTGGAGTAGTGTCACGCTTGATCGCTGCCTCAAGGTTTCGGGAGAAGCGAAACAGGGGACCGGCGGCCCTATGGGTAATAAGCAGACAACTAAGCCAGAGCAAAATCGCAGTGACCAGAAGTATAGCGGCTCCGGCCAGCCACATTATCCAAAACAGGTCGATACCGGTTCGGAACAGATGATTGCTGGCTTCGCGATAACTGAGCAGAGGAACATCAGTCAGCCAGAGAATGAAAATAAAACTGCAGCACAAGATCGCAACAAACCCAAGCGCATTCTTGCCGACCAGCTTAAGCTGGTCGAGTAATAGTCCATCGGACATAGTGAGTCCCTTCACACGTAATAAGTAGGGCAATATAGCAAAAAAAACAACCGAAGGCATATCCATACCCTCTATTACCTTAGGTGTATTAAAACACATCTCCCAGCCCATTACTGCAGCGCAACAAAAAAACACTGCCAGCAAACCTGGCAATCACCACAAGGCCTGGGAAGCTACAAACAAGTCCGGCGCGTTCTCTGCGGGCCGCTTGGCACACAACAGCGGCCCTACGGGCTGCTATCGCTGTGTAAAACGGCTTTCCTGTCGATTTATCGCCTCGGATGATCAAAAAATCCACCTCAAATCGTATCTCACTCGCTACGATCGCCCAAACCCGACAGGCTCCTAGCCATAAAAACTCGATAATGGTCTGTTTTTACACTATTTTAACCTGCAAACCTGTAACGCTGGAGAACTCCGTTCGTCTGCAGTGTTCGACCTTTACATCCCACCCCTATCGCTAACAGAAGCGGCTTATCTATGTCTCTAAAAAAACTCTTGCTGTTCGCCGTGCTCGCCGTGCTGGGAGCCCTGTTTTTTTTGTTCGACCTGCACCAGCTGCTCAGCCTGGACACGTTCAAGCAACATCAAGTTGATTTCCAACAATCATTTCAGCAAAGCCCATTACTGACGGGCGGCGGATTCTTTATCCTCTATATTCTGATTACGGCATTATCACTGCCGGGCGCGGCGGTCATGACCCTGGCGGCAGGCGCGCTGTTCGGTTTCAGCTGGGGGCTGATTCTGGTCTCTTTTGCCAGCTCGATTGGCGCAACCCTGGCGTTTCTGGTCTCGCGTTATCTATTCCGAGGCATGCTGGAACAGCGCTTCGGCAAGCAGTTGCAATCGATCAACGCCGGCATCGAGCGTGATGGTGCGTTCTATCTGTTTACCCTGCGCCTGGTACCGCTGTTTCCGTTCTTCGTGATCAACCTGGTCATGGGGCTTACACATCTACGCACCCTCACCTTCTACGGGATCAGCCAGGTCGGCATGCTAGTGGGTACGATGGTGTTTGTTAACGCAGGTACCCAGCTGGGACAGATAGAAACGCTGCAGGGGATCCTCTCTCCCGGGCTGATCATCTCTTTCTGCCTATTAGGGATATTCCCGTTATTGGCCAAAAAAATAGTCGCGCTGTTCCGTAGCCGTCAGGTCTACCGCGGCATCGACAAACCCCGCCGGTTTGATACCAATCTGGTGGTTATCGGCGGGGGATCTGCGGGCCTGGTCAGCGCCTATATCGCGGCCGCAACTAAAGCCAAGGTGAGCCTGATTGAAAAGCATCGAATGGGCGGCGACTGCCTCAACACCGGCTGCGTGCCCTCCAAGGCGCTGTTGCGCTCGGCCAAATTTATCGCCGAAGCGCGTAAAGCCAAGCAGCTGGGCATCGAACATGTCGAACTCCGCTTCGATTTCGCCGAAATCATGGAGCGTGTGCAGCGGGTGATAAAAACCGTTGAGCCGCATGACTCAATCGAGCGCTATACCGGCCTGGGGGTTGATTGCATCCAGGGCGAGGCCCGCATCCTGTCGCCCTATCGGGTCGAAGTGGCAGGCAAGATTATCACCACCCGTAACATCGTTGTCGCCACTGGGGCTCGCCCTGCAATGCCGCCGATCCCCAACATCGACGCAATGGCGCCGCTGACCTCCGACACCCTGTGGTCGATACGTGAACAGCCTAGACGGTTACTGGTACTGGGCGGCGGGCCGATCGGCTGCGAGCTGGCACAGGCATTTCAGCGCCTCGGCACCCAAGTCATCCAGGTGTTACGAGGACCGCGACTGCTGCCTAAAGAGGACGCCGACGTTGCCGAGTATGTGCAGCAGAAATTTATCGCTGAAGGGGTCGACCTTCGTCTCAATCACAAGATGCTCGAATTCGTAACCACCGGAGGAGAAAAAAGGCTGCACTGCGAATTCGATGGGGAGCGTATCGAGATCGGCTTTGACCAGTTGCTGGTCGCCACCGGACGCAAAGCCAATGTCAGCGGATTCGGGCTAGAACAGCTCGCGATTCCGCTGACCCGCGATGGTCGCATCGAGGTCAATGAGTTCCTGCAAACCCGCTTTCCTAACATCTATGCGTGCGGCGATGTCTGCAGCCCCTATCAATTCACCCACAGCGCGGCCCATCAAGCCTGGTATGCGGTGGTTAATGCCTTACTGGGAGGGCTGAAACGGTTCAAGGTTGATTACTCCTTGATTCCTGCGGCCACCTTCACCGACCCGGAACTGGCCAGGGTCGGTCTTAACGAGCAGGAAGCCAAGGCCCAGGGAATCCCTTACGAGACTACCCATTTCGACCTCAAGGAACTCGATCGCGCCATCACCGATGAAAATGCTTCCGGATTGGTCAAGGTACTCACCGTCCCCGGAAAAGACAGAATCCTGGGCGCCACTATTGTCGGCCCACTAGCCGGTGAATTGATCGGCGAGTTCACCCTGTCGATGCGCCACGGGCTGGGCTTGAACAAGATCCTCGGTACGATCCATATCTACCCGACCCTGAGCGAGGCGAACAAATACGCGGCGGGAGAATGGAAGCGAGCCCATATCCCGCATCGGCTCCTAGGCTATGTCGAGCGTTACCACCGCTGGCGCCGGGGCTATTAACCGAGTGGGAAAACAGGTCCCATAGCTATTCCTGATTACCCACAAAGCTCAGCCATGATGCAACCGATCTATTCTCACAAGCTCGTATTCCCATGACTTGGCGCGGTGATGGCTGAAGATCATGGGTAATCAGGTAGCTATTTGCCCTTCGCCCCTAAAACCTAACACTGCTGCGTTAAATCGTTTGTTTTCAGCGACCTGGACATATATTCGATCAACACCTACGCATCCTTGCGCATCCTATTAACCCACCGGACTAATAGGATATAGACAAGCCAGGCCAATAAACCCTCGCTTACAAGACCTGCGCTTAGCCCGCGCCACCGTCAGACTCAATCGCATCCGTTAACGCAAAAAATTGACCGCAGCTATAAATGCCAAATTGAACCTTACCCTCGACCTGATGCTCGGCGGCCAGATCAACCAGCTGATAAAACACCGACCGCGCCAGCAGCCCATCGAGGCGGTCGCGAACACGCACATAGGGTGAAGGCTCCCCCGTGATGGGGTCGCTCACCAACCACAAAGGATGGGCCGCATCGACACAGACACTGTCACCCAGACTGGTCTGCAACTGGAGCTGCTGCTCGGGCCCAGGATCAACCAGATCCAGCTGGGTGATCAGAAAGGGGACATCTTCAACTGTAATCCGCCATTTTTCGACCGGCGTTAGCACAAAATAGTCGTCGCCATCTTTACGCAAAATCGATCCGAATAACTTAGCCAGCGCCTCACGCTCAAACCGGGTACCCTCATGAAACCACTCTCCCTGGCGATTAACGAAGAGATCAATATCGCCGCTAAGCACCGGATCCCAGCTCATTACCGGCGGAAGGGACCGAGCTTGACCTGGGTCTAGCTGCTGCGCGATGGCGCCAATATCAACTTTCATCAGAACCCCCTGGCCCACTCAGGCCGCAGACCCGTTGCATTCGGATCCGCTATCGCTGACCGCACCTGGGCTAACAAACGCGCCTTATCCCGCCCCAGCACGCCTTTCAACACCAGGTAGTTCGATGCATGATCACTGCGAAAGATGGTTTTATCCAGATGCAGATTATCAACAAATAGCTCCATCTCCGTAAACAACTCAAGCTGATTCAACGGCTGATATGCCCCGGCAAAGCCCTGCTGAAACCGAGCCTCCCCCTGAGGCAGAGAGAGCACCAGTGTCGATAGATATTGCGGCTGAGCCGCTGACACCAACCGCGCAGAATTAACCGCATGCTGGGCACTGAGCAAACGCCCGCCGAGCCCATTCAACACCATCACCGAGACACTGATGCCCGCCGCTTTGAGCTTGTTCAGAGCCTCCAGGGTTGATTGGTAGGTCTCCCCTTTACATACCTTCTCCAGCACCTCATCGTCGCCGGATTCAACCCCGACATAGACCAGCTGCAATCCCGCGTCACGAAGCTGAACGAGCTGATCGACCGTTTTATTTTTTAGATTCCGCGGCAGGCAGTATGCAGAAACACGCCGAACCGAACTAAGATGGGTACGGATGCAACCGAGCACATGAAGCAACCGACGTATCGATAAGGCCATTGCGTCGCCATCGGCTAAAAACACCCGGTCAACCGAAGGGATACGACGGGAGACGCTAACAATCTCGGCAGAAACATCCTGCTCTGACTTGGCGCTGAACTTTTTCTGCGGCGCGCGGTACATCGAGCAGAAGGTGCATTGATTGTAGCTACAGCCGTTGGTGATTTGCAGGATTAGCGAGCGCGCCTCGCTGGGAGGCCGGTACAGTGGTTCAATATAATTCACAATATTCATACCCCGGATCTTAAATCAGACGACCCATTAAACCATTACCCAGCAAGTCGATCACTTCGCCGAGCACAGAAAGCAAAGCCGCTCCTTACCGAGCCTCGCCACAAGCACCTCAAGACAACAAAAGGGTGCAGGCGCGCTCCGCGCTTCAAATCAGTTTCAATTCAGATTGTGCCAAACAAGCGCTCAAAATTAGCACTTGTTGTTTCTGCCACCTGGTCCAGACTCAGCTCTTTGATTGCGGCCACCGCTTCTGCTACATCGCGAACATAACAGGGCTCATTGGAGTGACCCCGGTGTGGAACCGGAGTCAAATAAGGCGCATCGGTTTCAACCAGGATCCGCTCCAGCGGCACCCGGCGAACAACCTCGCGCAAGGGCGCTGCATTACGAAAGGTGATGATGCCGGAGAAAGAGATGTACATACCCAGATCAAGCGCTTGCTCCGCCATCTCCCAGCTTTCAGTAAAGCAATGCAGCACACCGCCAGCATCAGGCAATCCCTGAGTCAAAATTCGTAACGTATCCTCTTGAGCCGCGCGGGTATGCACGATTACGGGCTTGTTAAGCTGCTGCGCCGCCTGTAGATGCGCCTCAAAGCAGCGCTGCTGGAGCGCGGATGTGTCTGCACCATAATGGTAATCCAATCCCGTTTCGCCGATGGCGACTAGACGCGGGTGAGCCGCCGCTTCGATCAGAGACGCAGGGCGAAACAGTTTAATCTCATCACTTAACGGATGCACCCCCACGGACACCTGCACCTGTGGGTAGGGCTCGATCAGAGTTAACATCGAGGGCCAACGGGCCATATCGGTGCCGACACAGAGCATCCGCGTAACACCCTGGTGGCGAGCGCGGTCGATGACGGGTTGAAGCTGACCGTCGTATGGCGCCAGGTCCAGACGATCAAGATGGCAATGCGAGTCGATAAACATGAGTTAACTACAATAAAGAGGGGATTGGGCGCTACAACAACGGCTGTAGGGCGAGGTATTACATGGTATGGGTGAGTCGACCGGAACCCAGGGCTCCTGCCAGGTAGGTTTCAATCTTACCGACAATAGTAGTGTCATCCGCACTCAGCTGAATGCCGATACCCGCCTGCTTTCCACCCTGGGCACCGCGCGGGGTAACCCAGACAACCTTACCACTGACGGGGACTTTATCGGGTTCCTCCATCAGATCAAGCAGCATAAACACCTCTTCACCCAACTGATAGTCGCGCTGAGTGGCTACGAACAGGCCGCCACTTTGGATATACGGCATGTAACTGCGGTAAAGTTCTTCTTTGGTTTTAATGGTCAGGGAAAGAATTCCATGGCTGGCACGAGGGCTGGCTGACATCGCTAATTCTCTACTGTCGCTAAAAAGTTATCTAGGTCGGAATAAATTACCCCAATCGATCAACAGATCTTCGAGCAACAACCGCTCGTTGGGATTATTACGACTCATCAGGTAATGCCGATATTGCTGTATTCTATCAGCGAATTCAAACATCTGCTGCGCGGATAGGCGCTGACTCAACGCAATAATCATTTTTTTGGCTGTTAAGCTGTTAATACAGGCCGGATCTTGCGTCGCCTGAAAACGAATCAGATCCTGAACCAGGATCAACCACCAATCGAGCAAGTCTAACACTCTCGTTTTAACCAACTTTTCTGCGGCCTGGCTGCTGCTGCCCTCGCCGCTAATCACCAACTTCAAAGCTTGGTACAAAATTTTGCGCTGTTCAGCACTGCCATTCATGACTAACTCTAGCGCAGCTAATGGCGCGCCACCGGCCAGATTCAGCATCTCAGCCAAATCACCTTCAACGTCGGACTGCTGATTTAGCCACTCAATCGCCTGAGCCCGGTCGGGCTGGCTCAGATGCTGCGCTTGACAGCGACTCCGAATGGTTGCAACGATTCGCCCTGGAAGATGACTATAGAGTGCGAACAGGGTCCGGCTACCCGGTTCTTCAAGCACTTTTAACAGGGCGTTGGCCGCGTTGATATTCATCGCCTCAGCAGGGCCTAACACAACCACACGGTAGCCACCCTGCTGAGCTGAAAGGCTAATGGTTGAGACCAGCTCGCGAATCTGATCAACCTTGATTGCTTTGCCTCGCCCTTCCGGAACAATCTCAACCAGATCTGGATGACTGCCTTGAGCGTTAAGCATACAGCCTTTACAGTGACCGCAGCTGCGTAATAACCCCTCTCGTTGCTGTGGCTGCTGGCAAAGCAGGTACTGCCCCAGCGCCTTGGAAAACTGCGCTTTGCCCAGCCCCGGTTCGCCGCAGAGCAATAACGCATGAGGCAACCGCTGCTGCCGATGCTGCTCGGTCAAACGCTGCCAGAGGTCATGCTGCCAGGGCAGCACCGACTGCAACCGGGAGACGGGGTCAGTTTCCATGGCTAAAAAAAACCTCCATCACCTGACTGATCTGTTGCTGTACCTGCTGCAGCGACTGCGCAGCATCGATGATCCGAAATCGTTCTGGGTCGGCCTTAGCACGCGCTAGATAGGCCCTGCGAACCCGCTCAAAAAAATCGAGTTGCTCTCGCTCAAACCGGTCCAGATCACCACGCTGTCGCGCACGCGTCATGCCTATATCAACCGGAACATCGAGTAACAATGTCAAATCAGGGCGAAGATCCCCCTGCACCAACCGCTCAAGCTGAGCGATTCTATCCCAGTCAAGATTTCGCCCGCCACCCTGATAAGCAAAGGTCGCGTCGGTAAAACGATCGCACAGCACCCAATCCCCCCTCTCCAGCGCGGGGTTAATCAGCTGCGCCAGATGCTGAGCACGAGCAGCGAACATCAGCAGCAACTCGCAATCACTGCTGACCGACTCATCGCGTTCAACCAGCAGCAGGGCGCGGATCTCTTCGGCCAGCGGCGTGCCGCCCGGCTCTCGCGTTTCGACGAATCCTATCTGCTGCGCCCGCAGCAGCGTGCGCAGATGCTCTATATTGGTACTTTTACCAACCCCTTCGCCGCCTTCGACGGTGATGAACCTTCCTTTAGCTGACATCAATGTTCACTCTTACGAGGAGAGGAGGCGGCCTGTGGCGCAGGAGAGGAGCGGTAATTCTGACGCCGCTTATGACGCTGAAACCGAGTCACCGCGCGATTATGCTCGCCCAGGGTTGCTGAAAACTGATGACTGCCATCCCCTTTGGCGACAAAAAACAGACTATCCCCCGCCTCGGGATTAAGCGCGGCATGGATCGCAGCGCGGCCGGGACTGGCAATTGGCGTCGGCGGCAACCCATCGATTCTATAGGTATTATAAGGCGTTTTTCGGTTCAAATCAGCGCGTCGGATGTTACCCTGGTAGCGCTCGCCCATCCCATAGATCACCGTAGGATCGGTCTGCAAACGCATCCCTTTTTGCAATCTGCGGATAAAAACCCCGGCTATGGCTGGCCGCTCAAACGCAACCCCGGTTTCCTTTTCGACAATTGATGCCAGAATCAACGCTTCATAAGCGCTGTCGAGCGGCAGCTCCGCGGCCCTTGTAGCCCACTCCTGTTCGAGCAACTGCTGCATCCGTTGGTACGCACGTTGAAGAATCTGTTGATCCGTTGTTCCACGGGTGAACTGATAGGTGTCAGGGTAGACCCAGCCCTCAGCAGACCCGGCAATGCCCAGCACCTGAGCGATAGCTTCAGGATCAGACCGCTCCAGCGTGGCAACAATCTGCGGGTGTGCCTGGAGCGCCGCAACCAGCTCTTGCACCGTCTGCCCCTCAACCAGTGTAACCCGATATGAACGAACTCGCCCCTGTACCAGCATCTGCAACAAGGCAGCATGGCTCAACCCCGGCTCTAACCAATATTCGCCCGCCTGGATTCGCTGGGCCAGGTTATGCTGACGGGCGTAGAAGCGCAGCAATAGTGGCTGATCGATGATGCCGCGCTCGACCAGCTGCTCGATCACCGCGCGAAAACTGGTTCCTGGCTTGATTGAAAGTTGTTGCGGCTCGCTCAACAGCAGAGGCTGCTGTACCAGCGTTGTCACCCGGGACTGCCCGACATAGGCAGCAATAGCCACCATGAGTCCAATCAACAACGCGCCGAGCAGCAGATATTTCAGGACTCGCATCGTCGTGCCTCGGCCAACCACTGGCTGGCAGCTTGAATCATCGGGGATAGCGGAATAGTACGTCCATCACAACCACGCACCGGCAATACGCCAAACCCGGTGTTGGTTATAAACACGCCATCAGCCTGAAACAGGTCCTCAACGCTCAGCGCTCGCTGGACCACTTCGACCGCATGACGCGGTGCCGAGTCGATGATCACCGAACGCACGACCCCCGCAACACCGCACTGATTGAGCAGAGGCGTCAGCAGCTGCTGCCCTCGGATCAGAAATAGGTTACTCATCGTTCCCTCGATCAAACGATCCTCGATATCACAAACCAAGCCTTCGGGATACTGGTCCTGCCACTCGCTCCTGGCCAGCACCTGCTCCAGTCGGTTCAAATGCTTAATCCCCGCCAACAGCGGATTGAGCCCCAACCTTGTTCGGCACAGATAGAGCTCACAGCCTTGCTGGTACCACCGCTGCGGGTAATCCGCTGCAGCAGCAACCATCAGAATTCGATTGGGCTCTAAATCTTCAGCCGCTCGATAACCCCGACCGCCCGCTCCTCGGGTGATAATCAGTTTCAGAAAAACCTGTTTCCGACCTTTGCAAAGCTGCTCGATCTCAGCCCGCAAAACGTCAATAAACATTTGATTAAAGGGTATTTTCAGCCGATTCATACCCGTACACAGACGATCAATATGACGCTGCAGCAGCAACGGCCTTTCCACCTCGACACGAAGCGTTTCAAACAGACCGTCTCCGTAGCTCAGGCCACGATCAAACAGGCTGACATGAGCGCTAGGGTGGCCGTTGACCAGGGTATTATTCATCATGATCAAGAACGGGCTGACAGCAAGCCCGCATACCTCAGGAGATACGTTTGAACACCAACGTACCGTTGGTTCCGCCAAACCCAAACGAGTTGGATATCGCAACGTCTATGCTCGCTTCTTGGGCCGTGTGCGCTACATAGTTAAGATCGCAGCCCTCTGAAGGATTATCCAGGTTGATCGTCGGCGGTGCGACCTGATCGCGGATCGCCAACACCGAGAAGATCGCCTCAACCGCACCCGCAGCCCCCAATAGATGCCCGATCATCGACTTGGTAGAGCTCATCCGAACCCTGGACGCGCTATGCCCCAGCACCTTCTTAGCCGCATTGGATTCTGCAATATCACCCGCAGGGGTCGAGGTGCCATGCGCGTTTATATAATCGACCTGATCCGGATTAAGACCACTGTCTTTGATCGCATTCGCCATTGATGCCGCAGCCCCGCTGCCATCCGCCGGGGGCAATGTCATGTGATGGGCATCACCACTCATACCAAACCCGACAAGCTCAGCATAGATCTGCGCGCCACGGCTTTTTGCATGCTCGTACTCCTCAAGCACCATAATTCCAGCACCATCACTAAGTACGAATCCGTCCCGGTCTCGATCCCAGGGACGACTTGCCGCCTGGGGATCATCGTTGCGCTTTGAAAGCGCCCTGGCCGCAGCAAACCCGCCCAAACCTAAGGGCGTTGTAGCCATCTCGGCACCACCGGCGATCATCACATCTGCATCGCCATAAGCAATCATACGAGCAGCAGAGCCAATATTATGGGTCCCCGTGGTACAGGCAGTAACGATGGCAATATTGGGGCCTTTGAAGCCATAGCGGATCGACAGATTTCCGGCGATCATATTGATGATACTGCCCGGGACAAAGAAGGGAGAAATTTTACGTGGTCCACCCGCTTCGAGTATCTTGTGATTCTTTTCGATCAGAGGCAAGCCACCAATACCAGAACCCACCGCCACGCCGATCCGATCCGCATTGGCTTCGGTAACGACCAAACCGGAATCTTCTATCGCCTGAACACCTGCCGCCATCCCATACTGGATGAAAAAATCCATTTTGCGGGCATCTTTAGGGTCCATATAATCAGCAGCATTAAAGCCCTTGATCGAACCACCAAAGGTCGTGCTGTAAGGCGACACATCAAAGTGCTCGATAGGACCAATACCGCTGTTACCGTTAACGATATTCCCCCACGTCTCTTTGACCGTGTTCCCAACCGGAGTCAACAACCCCATGCCGGTAACAACGACTCTTCTCCGAGACATCGCAACCTCCATCAACTATTTTTTATAGGCAAATAAAAAGCCGCTCTATGAATCCATAGCAGCGGCTTTCCGGAACAGCTTAAAACCTAATTACTGGTTAGATTCAACGTAAGCGATTGCCAGTTTAACCGTAGTGATCTTCTCGGCTTCTTCATCAGGAATTTCAGTTTCGAATTCCTCTTCCAGAGCCATAACAAGCTCAACGGTGTCGAGAGAGTCAGCGCCTAGATCTTCAACAAATGAGGCATCGTTGGTAACTTCTTCTTCTTTTACGCCCAACTGCTCAGCAACAATCTTTTTTACGCGCTCTTCAATAGTACTCATAATTTTTCCTGCTTGTTATGAACGACTCATTCAGCAATGTTGCAAGACATTTCTTGCCTTTCAACATTACCGAGTTAAATTGGTCACACCTCTGCCCATAGGCTAGATGATGGGGACATTATCAACATATTCGGCAAAAAAACAATTCCTCAAAAGGAATTATGCCATGTACATGCCGCCATTGACGTGAATAGTATCGCCGGTGACATATCCTCCGGCCTCACTGGCCAAAAACCCAACAACTGCAGCAACCTCTTCGGGCGCCCCAAGTCGATTTAACGGAATCTGGCTTTTGAGTTTCTCTTTGTGCTCTTCTGCCAACCCACTGGTCATATCGGTATCGATAAAACCCGGAGCCACCGAATTGACGGTAATGTTACGCGAAGCGACCTCTCTAGCCAATGCCCGACTGAAACCTTCGACACCCGCCTTAGCCGCTGCATAGTTACACTGACCACCATTACCCATAGAAGCAACCACAGAACTGACATTGATGATCCGCCCCCAGCGCGCCTTAGTCATGCCGCGCAAACACCCCTTAGCGACCCGATAGATAGAGGTTAGATTGGTATTAAGCACCGCATTCCACTCATCAGCCTTCATCCGCATAAGGATATTGTCACGGGTAATGCCAGCATTATTAACCAGAATAGTTATCGCGCCAAAATCAGCCTGAACAGCAGCTAGCACAGCATCCACAGACTCTTGTGATGCCACGTCCAGCACCATACCTTTGCCAGCAATACCTGCTTCAGCAAGGTGCTGAGTAATCGCCTGAGCCCCCCCCTCGCTCGTTGCCGTCCCAACCACCACCGCCCCCTGGCGACCCAGCTCCAACGAAATAGCCTTACCAATCCCGCGAGTTGCCCCGGTCACCAACGCAACCTTTCCTTCAATACTCATTTTACGCTCCGCTTTTTAACTCTGCAGGGGCCCTTAGCGCCCCAGGGCCACATCCAACCCGGCCAAATTATTAATCGCCGCAACCGACAGACTGCGCTGAATACGCTTATTCAACCCCGATAGCACCTTCCCTGGGCCGCACTCAATCAGCGTCTCTACCCCCTGCTCCGCCATAGCCCGCACCGAATCAGCCCAAAGCACCGGACTATGAAGCTGAGCAACCAAATTCTGTTTAATCTCATCAACCGAAACAGCAACTCGGGCATTCACATTCTGAATCACCGGAATTTGCGGCATCTGCAATTCGATCAATTCAAGCTCAGCCGCCAACTGAGCCGCAGCGGGCAGCATAAGCGCACAATGCGACGGTACACTGACCGGCAACTCGACCGCCCGCTTAGCCCCAGCCTCCTTACAGAGCACAATTGCCCGGGCGACCGCCGCTGCATTTCCGGCGATAACCACCTGACCCGGCGAATTATAGTTGACCGCGGAGACCACTGCGCCCTGGGCAGCATCAGCACACGCCTGCTCAATCAGCGCATCATCCAAGCCCAATATCGCCGCCATCGCACCAACACCCGCCGGCACCGCAGCCTGCATAAACCGCCCACGCTTTTCGACCAGCGCCACACCATCCGCCAGCGACATCGCCCCCGAACAGACCAGCGCGGTATACTCGCCCAGACTATGGCCCGCCAGCAGACCCGGCTGCTCCCCGCCCTGCTGCTGCCACAAGCGCCAGATAGCCACACCTGCTACCAACAAAGCGGGCTGTGTTTTATCGGTACTATTGAGCTCTGCCTCTGGCCCACTCTGAGTCAAAGACCAGAGATCATAACCCAGAACCGCACTTGCCTCAGAAAAAGTCTGCTCGATCAAGGGATACTGCTGAGCCAGTTCAGACAGCATCGCCAGCTGTTGCGAGCCCTGACCCGGAAAGACGAAAGCTAGAGTTTGATTCATGAAATCCTCTTAATATATACAAAACGGCAAGACAAACACTTGCACAAACGGCAGACCCATCTTACTCAATCAGACCCACCAAGACACCTGCCCAGCCCTAAATCAAAACCCGGGTGGTCATATAATCTGGCCAAGCCTGCTGTTGATCAGCCCCGGCACATCGCGCCGAACCTCCGCCTGCGCCTGCACAATGGCGTGAACAAAACACTCTCGGGTTGCCGAGCCATGACTCTTGACCACAATCCCCTGCAGACCCAGCAAGCTAGCCCCATTAAGACGCGAGGGGTCTAACTGCTGCTTAAGCTGACTCAAGATCGGCATAGCCAACATCCCGACAAACCTTCGATACCAAGTCCCACTCAAAGACTGCCGCAACTGCTGAGCAATAAAGCGCGCCAACCCCTCGCTACTTTTTAACGCGACATTACCAACAAAACCATCACATACCACCACGTCCGCCTTACCGGTATAGATATCATCACCCTCGATATAACCGATATAGTTCAGCGCACCATGCTCTTGCAGCAACCTCGACGCCAGCTTAACCTGCTCGTTACCTTTGACCTCCTCTGCACCTACATTAAGCAACGCAATGCGAGGTGCCTCCATGCCATCCAAAGCCTCTGCTAAAGCAGACCCCATCAGTGCGAATTGAAACAGATGGCCGGCACTACAATCCACATTGGCCCCCAGATCCAACATATAACAATGCCCGAGCCGGGTAGGAATTGCCGTTGCGAGAGCTGGGCGATCTATACCCGGATGCATGCGCAACAGATAACGCCCCATCGCCATTAGCGCACCGGTATTTCCCGCACACACACAGGCATCGGCACGCCCTTCGGCTACCAGCTTCACGGCACGATACATCGACGAGTCTTTGCGCTTACGCAACGCAAATGAGGGCTGGTCTGCCATAGTAACGACGGACTGAGCCGCCTCTATGCAAAGCTGGTCAGAATACCGTTCGGGCAGCAATGATCTAATCTGGACAGGGTCGCCCACAAGAATCACTTGGGTATCAGGATGGGAAAGAGAAAAATCGAGTACGGCAGGAACTGCTATGCGGGGACCGAGATCCCCGCTCATCACATCAACTGCAAGGGTGCAGCGAGTGACCAAGGTTACTCAGCGTCTTTAGCGATAACCTGGCGACCACGGTAGAAACCATCGTCGGTCACATGATGACGACGATGCACTTCACCAGTAGTACTATCTTGAGACAGAGTGGGTGCAGCCAATGCATCGTGTGAACGACGCTGACCACGGCGCGAACGGGTAACTTTACTCTTCTGAACAGCCATGACTACGCAGCTCCTGAACTAATGTTTATTGGCCTTAAATTGGGCCAGTACGTTAAAAGGGTTTTTCCTATCGTTGTCACCAGACGGTTCAGCTGCTTCACCGTACTCCGTCTTAACGACACAATCCTGATGCTGAGCTATCAGCGGCAATGTCAATATCAGCTCTTCTTCGATAAGCTGGTAAACATCCTGCCTAGGCTCATTGACAATATAGGGGTCGTAGTAACGAGGAAGCTGCTTGGCGGCTTCATCATCAGCGACGATACCCAGATTGATCTCGGCTTCAAGCTCAAGCGTGACTGGTTCCAGACAACGCTGACAAAGCATTCTCACAGTCGCACTAGCACAGCCTTTGACATAACGAATCCGCTCTTCATCGACGCCGAAAGTCATACTAACATTGACAGCCCCATCACTATCGACGAGATAACCACTCAATCGCTCCAACTTTAGCAGCATTATATCGCCGCCAAGAATCCTTCCCTGATCGGCAGCTTGGCGTGAATCGATTGTGATCGGTAATGAGGGCTTCAACATAAGCGCGACATAATAGGGATCTAGGCCGTTAGTGTAAAGGGATCCTCAATAAAAAATTACGATACAATCACTTTGGACCCGCAACCCAAATCAGGACAACAGACATGCCGCAACTGGTACTCGCTTCAACCTCAAGCTTCAGAAAAGCTCTGCTGGAAAAACTGCAGCTAGCTTTTATCTGCCAAGCACCCAACATAGACGAAACAGCCGCCACTGGAGAGACTGCCGAAGCGTTGGTACAACGCCTTGCCCGGGCAAAAGCCGAAGCGGTAGCCTGCGACCACCCTAATGCACTGATCATCGGCTCAGATCAGGTCGCGGTCCTCAACAACAGCATCATCGGCAAACCCCTGAGCCACGATCGTGCAACCACGCAGCTGCGCGCATCCAGCGGCCAAACAATCACCTTCTATACCGGTCTGTGCCTGCACAACAGCGCCACAGGAAGCTCTGATGTCCTCTGCGATCCTTTTAGGGTCCACTTCAGGACACTTAGCGATGCTCAGATCGAACGTTACCTGCGCCGCGAACAACCCTACCAATGCGCAGGCAGCTTCAAAGCGGAAGGCCTTGGCATCAGCCTATTCAAGAAGCTTGAAGGCGACGACCCCAACACGCTAGTGGGGCTACCTCTGATTCGCCTGATCGAACTACTGCAACGCCAGGGTGTTGAGACTCCGTGACCAACCAGCCATTATAAATTAGCGCAACGCTGGCGCATTAAGTCCCAACTGGGTCGAAATGGTTTTCGCGAACGTCACCCCCATCCGCTCTGCCAGCTTCTCCCAGGGCGACAACGAGCGGGTGAAATTGACGATATGCTCTTCACCGATCACCTCACGAGCCACATAACCCGTACTTCCCAGACCATCAATCAGACCCAACTCCAGCGCCTGCTCTCCGGTCCAGATCAAGCCACTGAAAAGCTCCGCGGAGGAGCCTAGTCGATCCCCACGCCCTTTTTTGACCTGCTCGATAAACTGCAGATGAGTGGTATTGAGCACACCTTTCCAGAACTCCTGCTCACTTTGCTTCAAGGGTGTAAAAGGATCCAGAAATGCCTTGTGCTCTCCGGCCGTCATCAACCGGCGCTCAACTCCCAGCTTCTCCAACACCCCAACAAAGCCAAAACTGGAAGAGATAACGCCGATCGAGCCCACCAAACTAGCCTTATCGGCGTAGATTTCGTCGGCCGCCGCGGCAATGTAGTAGCCTCCCGAGGCGCCAATATCCGCAATCACGCTGTAGAGCTTGATATCTGGATACAGTTGACGGAGCCGCTTGATCTCATCGTAGACATAACCCGACTGCACCGGACTACCGCCCGGACTGTTAATACGCAAGATCACCCCACGGGTGTTTTCATCCTCAAAAGCAGCACGCAAGCTCTGCGCGATACTATCCGCATTCGCCTCTGTGTCTGCCGCAATCGCGCCACTGATATCAACCAACGCCGTATGCGGCTTATTGCTGGAAATTTGTTCAGTCCAACTGCTATCCACAATGAAATAAAGTGCAGCAAACAGATAGATAAATGTCAGCGACTTAAAGAAAATACCCCAGCGCCTTGAACGCCGATGCTCGACCGACAGGCCGTTTACCATTTTTTCAATCAAACGCCACTCTTTGGAGCCCGACCCCAGATCCTGCTGCAAGTCGGCAGGTTTTTTTTCGGCCTGATCAGTTTGAGAGCCAGAGCCCCACAGATTATCACTCACACCGTTATCCTATTTATAAATCACTAGCAGCCTGTCGGACTTAACGCTGATCTACTCGGCAACCGCTCCTGCGTTGCTCTACCTCCTGCATCCATGCAGTCGTTCAGTCGTGCGGAAAATCCGACAGGCTCCTAGAGAACTATGGACGAGCTTCAAGCCACTGCTCGAGCTCACTAAAATGGTCAACAATGCGCTGCGGCGAATGCTTAAGCAGCCGCTGCGGGCGATGCGCACCATACGAGACCCCTATAGACACCATTCCTGCCGTTACCGCCATCGCTAAATCGTACTCGGTATCACCGACCATTACAGCCTCATCAACCCGACAACCGCTCTCCTCCAGCAACTGCTCAAGCATCAATGGATGGGGCTTAGAGCGCGTCTCATCAGCACAGCGACTATGCTCAAACGCCTGCCCAAGCCCCGTTTCTGCAAAGACCCTGTCCAGCCCCATACGGCTTTTTCCGGTAGCCACCGCCAAACGATAACCGCGCTGACGCAGCCGCGCCAAACCATCGCGCACCCCCGGGAAAAATTCAGTCGGTGTATCGTCCTGCTCAATATAATAATAGCCGTAACGCTCGCGCATCTGCTCTTGCTGAGCAACACTCAAGCGACCAAACAGCTGCTCGAACACCTCAGGCAACCCCAGGCCAATAATATTGCGTACCGCATCAGGGCTCGGCACAGGCAACGCCACGTCAACCGAGGCCTTCTGCATGCAGCTGATAATCCGATCGGCAGAATCGATCAACGTACCATCCCAGTCAAAAATAATTAACTTCAAACCCACCGCTAAATCACCCTCAAATTTTTAACTTTAACACTAAAAAGCGCGCCCCTAAAAATTCTCAACCCAAAACCGAACATAGGCTTGGCCTACAAAGTAGGCATAGGCTACCCTAGCTGCACTTTAATATCATTTTAGTTATCAGGAGAGACCATGAACGACCTACACGGCTACTACATCGAAGATCTCGAAGAAGGGATGACAGCCTCATTCGCCAAAACTATCTCCGAGTCTGACGTCTACACCTTTGCCGGCATCACCGGTGACAACAACCCTGTCCATATTAATGCCGAGTACGCCGCTCAAACCATGTTTAAAGAGCGCATTGTCCACGGCATGTTCAGCGCCGGACTGATCTCGGCAGTGCTTGGCACCAAACTACCCGGACCCGGCGCCATCTATATCGACCAGAACATTAAATTCAAAGCCCCGGTCAAGTTCGGCGACACGGTCACCGCGACAGCAACCATAACCGAGATCAACACCGAGCGCCGCCGGGTAATCTTAAACACGGTTTGCACGGTGAGCGGTAAGATCGTCGCAACAGGAAATGCAACCCTGATGGTCGATTCTAAAAGCTAAACCTCAGACAACCCAAGGAGAACCTGATGCTCATAGCCCCCGACAAGGCGCTGCTGCTGGTCGTTGATATCCAGGAAAAGCTGGTACCTGCAGTCTGCCAGGCGGAACAGCTTGTTAAGCAAACCCGCTGGCTAATGGAGATCGCCGCATTATTAAACATTCCGACACTGGTATCTGAGCAGTATCCGAAGGGGCTTGGACACACAGTCGCCGACCTGGCAGAACTTACCACACCTGAGCAGGTGATCGATAAGTTACATTTTTCCTGTGCTGCCGATACCTCCTGCCTTGAACGGATCCGCCAGCAACAGCGCCAGCAGATTATCATCTGCGGCATGGAAGCACACGTGTGCGTACTGCAAACAGCCATCGGCCTGCATCAGCAAGGATTCGAGGTCTTCGTTGTCGGTGATCTTATCTCGTCCCGAAACGACGCCGATAAACAACTCGCGATCGCACGCCTACAGCAATTGCAGATCCAGATTGTCAGTCGTGAAATGGTCGCTTTCGAGTGGATGGAAAAATCGGGGACGGATAGCTTCAAGACAATCAGTAAAAACTATCTGCGCTAAACCCTCCGCACCACCTCAAAAAAGAGACCCAGCGCGGTCTCTTTTTTTTCAATCAAAGAACAAACAGGAGGCCAACGAGGCCTGCGTAACCGCTACCGGACCACATGACGGTAACGTTTATTCTGAACAAAGCGCCGCGCCACCTGTAAAAAAACCATCACCTTAATCACTAACAAGGCGATACCGAATAGCGCACAAACAGCCACATCATGCAGCGTCGGCATCTGAAATGCGTACGACGACTGCATATAGCCAAGCACCTCAGCGCTAACCGTCTGCAGATAAGCCATTCTGTCGTGCAAGGCGACCGCATGTGCCAGAAACATGATCGGTACGTTTGCAAACAGAACCCCAAAAATCGCCACAATCGCCTCCTGATAGCGAAACAGCTGGGTCTGCCCCCCATTATCTTAATCCGGTAACGCTGCATCTTTATCCAGGGAAAAAACAACACCCCCAAACCGATAACAACCAAAACAGCCTGATTGGCCCGAACAACCAAATCTGATGTGGCGAACCCTAGCACACTAAAAGCAACGTTAGAGAACAGCAAAGTAATCACATACACCCCTAACGAGATCAACACGCAGCTCGACAGGGCATAAAACTTTGTCGGCGTAATCTCTTTAATCGCCTGGTGCTCACACACTCTGACGTCCTGTAAAGCAATCATCTCGGCGAAACTTAAACTCATCCCTATTCCCTCTGGCTACCAAGCATAAATGACGACAGCAAAGACAATAGACTACACCGACAACCCGGACCAAAGCGCTGACATAAGTCAATAAAACACAATCAAACCATCCTTAATTGATCAAGTTCAAATGCTCCACAAACGGCGCCGGATCAGGCACACCTACCAGCATCGCAGTCTCCTGCAACACACCGGCACGGTCATAAAACACCAGCGCCGGCGGCCCTACGATGCCATAGCGTTTATAAAGTGCATCGGCAGCATCATCGTTCGCGGTAACATCAACCTTGATCGAGACAAACCCTTGCAACTTGCTTGCAACCGCGCTGTCTGCAAAGGTGTAAACCTCCAGCTCTTTACAGGACACACACCAGTCCGCATAAAAATCCAGCATAACCGGATCCTGACCCACCTTTGCCCGCTCCAGCAGCGGCTCCAACTGCTCCAGTGATGTGACCTTAGTAAAAGCCACCGGCGCGGTCGTCGCTGCAACCCCGGCTCCGACCAACCCTTTCAGCGGCTGCAGCACAGACCCCTGCCCGGTCGCAGAGCCAACCAGCAGCATGACCGAATAGACCAGCAACAGCACACCCAGCGCCTTAGCCAACCGCAACACCGCCCCTGCACCCTGCTCAAGCCCATCCAGGGCACGCATAAAGACGGCACAACCCAGCAACACCACAGCCAGCAAAATCTGAGTGACGACGGCAGGCACTATCCGATCCAGCATCCATATCGCCAGCAACAGCAACGCAACGCCAAACACCTGTTTAACGACATTCATCCAGGCACCCGCCTTAGGCAGCAGCTTACCGGCCGAGCAGCCGATCAGTATCAGCGGTAGCCCCATCCCCATGCTCAGCATAAACAGCGCCAACCCGCCTAATACAGGATCTCCGGTCTGACCGATATACACCAACGCGCCCGCCAAAGGCGCCGCGACACAGGGACCCACAATCAACGCCGACAGAAAACCCATGATACCAACGCCCAGCAAATGACCACCCTGCTGACTCCGACTCATCCGGTTAAGCGCATTCTGAAACGAGGCCGGAACCTGTAACTGGTAAAAACCAAACATCGACAGCGACAGCACAACGAATAAACCACTAAAGACAGAGATGACCCACGGACTCTGAAAGCTGGCTTGCAGATTGCCACCGAACAGCCCAGCCAACACGCCAATAATGGTATACGTCAGACTCATCGACAGCACGTAGACCAGCGAGAGCATGAAAGCCTTGCGTGTCGTGACCTGCTCACCCTGTCCGGCAATCACCCCCGCCAGTATCGGTATCATCGGAAACACACAGGGGGTCAGCGACAATGCCAGCCCAGCCAAAAAGAACAATCCCAGTGTGAGCCATAGATTACCACTGGCCAGCTGATCGATGACCTGCCGGGGATCAGTCAACGAAAGCGCATAGTCTGGCGCAGATTGGATCGCCTTTGTGCTAATCAGACCGGGCAAAGCAGCGGCCTGCAGCGACACCCCAACCAAGGCCTCGGTCTTTTTAACCGGTGGGTAGCAGATCCCTCCCTCCCAGCACCCCTGATATTCGATACCGAGCTGGCCATCAATGACAGCGACATCTGTCGATTGCAGCCGAACCAGCAGCTCGACCTCGTGATAATAGACCGCAACATCACCAAACAGCGGATCTTGTTTTTGCACCGCTTCGGGATACCGGACCTCAACCACCTCAACCCCATCACTCGGCTTGAGCTTGATCTTGTCACGGTAGAGATAATAATCAGACTCAATCAGCCAATGCAGGCGATACACCCCGCCTCCCAGCTCATTGAAACTAAACTGGTAAGCCTGCTCAACCGGCAACGGACCGTCGCTATTGGCGATCAACTTATCGAACACAGAGGCCTGCGCCAGCCCACTTAGCGATAGCAGCACCCAGACACTTAACAGCCACGGAGAGAGACGGATACGTTTGAAAAAAGCAGACATCAGTTAAGAGTTCCTATGCGCTGACAAAAATAACGGTTAGGCCTAATGGACCCACCGTCACCCGTAGAAGTTCAACCAACAGACACTCAGAACCAATCATTATTACGCTGCCGACGTTTAGGCAGATGAGGGACGATCAAACCAATCAACAAACCACCCAGCACCAGCGCCCCACCCCGCAGGAACCAACCCATCAGGTGGGTTTCGTCCATGGCGCCGATCTCCTGCTTTAGGCGACCAACCTCGTTCTGAAGCTGGGAAACTTCAGCGGTGTACTGAGTCTGCTGGTTGTTAGCATTGACCAGATCTGATTCCAACCCGGCCAGCGCCTCCCCCTGCTCGTCGGTGAGCTGGCGGCTCCGCGCTAGCGCTTTCTCGAGCTCAGGCAAGCGCACAGCAAGACTCTGCCCCTTGTCTACATATTTACCCTGAACCCAACCTTCGGTGCCTTTGGCTAAGCGCACCTTGACATACCCGGCACTCTTATCTCTGGTTAAAACATCGAGCATAGTACCGCTGGGCAGGTTGGATATGATCCGATATTTATTGCTCGGACCACTATGCATAAACACAGAGACCTCATCGCTGATATGGTACTCAGCACCATTCACCACCCCAGACGCCAGTAAAACCAATAATAACAAACTGTTACGCATACCATACATTCCTAAACGAAAGCGAGACAAAACCACAAAACAGCCAATTATAACAGCCTCCCCGCCTTGGGTTAAACCGCTAATATTAATGGTCGATACTGGTATGATGGGCGCTGATTATCGCCTTGGAGATCAAAATGACAGCGCTGCTTTCTCCCCGCCCCTTGCAACAAGCCCTATTGCAAGCCCTACAAAGACAGCAGACGATCCTAACCCCCAACCGCCGCCTGAGCCGGCACATTCTCGACAACCACGCCCTTCGTCAGCGCCAGCAAGGGATTCAAGCCTGGCATACACCCGCTGTGTTTTCACTCGAAGGCTGGGCGCGACAACTGTGGCAGCAGCTCCAGGACAGCAACCACCCCCTGGGACGAGCCCTGTTACTCGAGCCCCGTCAGGAGCTGCAACTTTGGAAGCAATGCCTGGAGCAAGACCCCGAGACCCAACAGTGGCTGCAACCGGCGGGCGCAGCACGGCATGCGCAACAAGCGCTGAAGACGTTGCAACTCTGGCACCAGCAACCCCGATCGGAGCAGCTGCAACCTTTTGTCGATGATGGCTTCATATTCGGCCGCTGGCATGACAGCTTTAGGGCACGCTGCAAAGAACCCAACGCCATCACCTTTTGCGATGCCGTCGAACGTTTAATCGACGCCTTTCAACAGGGCGTACTCACTAAGCAGCCGTATGTATGCCTGACTGGGTTCCAGGATATAGCTCCCCTCTATAAGTCCCTGCTGGCTGCCGCCTTCGTGCAACAACAGCGACTACAGAGCGAGACCTCCCCCGGGTACTGCCAGCGCTTGGGCTGCGATAGCGTCGAACAGGAGATCCAACTGGCCGGGCAGTGGACCCGGCAGATCCTGCAACAGTTCCCCGGCGCAAGCATCGCCATTGTGGATCCGCAGTTAAGCGCCAGACGCAGCCTGCACGAACGCATTTTCCGGCAGACCCTCGAACCTAGCCGATTGTTTGCAGACGCAGCGGTTGACGCACCCCTGTTTAACATGTCGATAGGTACACCCCTGGCTGACTGCCCGGTCATCGACAGCGCATTTGTACTGCTAGGCCTGGCCAACCGCCCGCTATTGCTCGATGAACTGCCTGCACTGTTTTATAGCCCCTTCATCGCCGGACTTGAGCAGGAACTGGAGGCGCGCATCGAACTGGAGCGACGCTTACGCCGGCTGGGTCTGGACGCGCTTTCGCTGACCCAGATATTGCAACAGCTGGCACGCATGAACACGCGCCAGAGCGATCCCGCGTTGCAGAACCCGCAAGAGAGCCCTGAACAGGACCTCCCTTGTTGCCCGGTCTTGGAAAACGCACTGCAACGCCTGCAAAAAATGCAGCGCTCACCCAAACGCGCACTCAATGCCTGGGGTCCTTGGCTAGTTGCCACGCTGACCCAACTAGGCTGGCCCGGCCAACGCCAGCCCAGCAGCCTGGAGTACCAACAGATCAAACAGTGGTACGCGCTGCTAGCAGGACTGGCCCGTTTCGACTGCATCCTGGCCGACCTGAGTTTCAGCGACGCATTAAGACTATTACGCACAGAGAGTCAAAGCACCATCTTTCAAGCCCAAACACCCGATTCTGCGGTTCAGATCCTGGGCCCGCTGGAAGCCGCGGGACTGCGCTTTTCCCACCTCTGGGTTATGGGACTCAACGACGAGAGCTGGCCCGCGCCCCCCGATCTTAATCCGCTGCTACCTGCTGCTTACCAGCAGGCGATGCAGATGCCACACGCCTGCGCTGAGCGCGAGCTAAATTTCGCCCGGCAACTGACCCTGCTGTTTGCTGCCAGCGCAGAGCAGGTTGTATTCAGCTACCCACTGCGGCGCAACGATCAGATTCTTCGCCCTAGCGCCCTGATCTGCGATCACCCCGCAGTAACGCCGGAACAGCTGCTGCTCAGCCCCGAGCAGCGCTTCTGCGAACAGAAACAAACGCCTCAGCTCTCCAGACTTCAAGCCGACGCCCCGCTGCAGCGGATAGATACGGCCCGAGCACCCAGCATCTCCAATGAGGAACGCGATCAGCTTGGCGGTGGCAGCGCCATCCTGACCAACCAAGCGCTCTGCCCGTTCAGCGCCTTTGCCATCCATCGACTCGGCGCCAAACCCCTGGAACGCTCGCAAACAGGCCTGAGCCATGCGGACAGAGGCAATCTGCTGCACGCAGTCCTGGAGCAGATCTGGCAACAGCTGCACTCACAGCAAGATCTATTACAGACCGAACCTGCAGACCTGCAACGGCTTATTGGCAGCGCTATCGAACAGGCCATCGTGCCGTTCCGAAAACAGGCCCCCGACTGGATGGGGCAACGCTTTTGGCAACTCGAACAGCGGCGCTTACACCGTCTAACCGAACGCTGGCTAGAGGAGGAGCGAGCACGTCCTGTGTTCAGCGTCGTTGCGGTAGAAAAAACGCTGAACACGGAGCTTCTAGGGATGCCTTTACGGCTACGTATCGATCGGGTTGACCGCCTGCAGGACGGTAGCGAACTGCTGATCGATTACAAATCCGGCACCCCAACAGTGGCCGACTGGTTCGGCGAACGGCCGCGCCAACCGCAACTCCCCCTCTACAGCCTAGCCACCCGCCACCCTGTCTCCGCGCTCGCCTTTGGTCAAATTAACGCCGCAGAAGTAACCTTCAAAGGGATCTGCGCCAACGCATCTCCGGCATCCGGAATCGCCCCCCTGACACAGCTGCGCAACCCGCCCTGCGCCGATTGGGAGCAGATGACCGGACTGTGGCGGCAAACTCTGGAACGACTCATGACCGATTTTATCGCCGGAGAAGCCTCGGTTGCTCCGCTCGACCCCAACGTGTACCAGTACTCACAATTACAACCACTGAATCGTTATTACGAACTAGAGCGACTGAACCCAACCACAACCCCGAATACGAGCCCAGAGATGGCGCCTGCAACGGAGCCAAGCCATGACTGATCCCATCGATCTGGGCAATCGCCAACTCGCGCTCGACCCGCACAGCTCGTTCAGCGTTCGCGCTCCCGCCGGCTCAGGAAAAACCGAGCTACTGACCCAGCGGGTGCTGATGCTGCTGGCCCGGGTACAGCGTCCCGAAGAGGTGATCAGCATCACCTTCACCCGCAAGGCGGCTGCGGAGATGCGCGACCGACTCCTGAAAGCCCTGCGCCTGGCCGAGAATGACCAGCCACCCGCATCTGAATATCAACGTCAAACCTGGCAATTGGCACGCCAGGCACTGGCCAACGATCAGCATCATGGTTGGAACCTGCTGCAGAACCCGGCGCGGCTACAGATCAAGACCATCGATTCACTCTGCGCCAGCCTGACCCGGCAACTGCCGCTGCAGGCCCAATTTGGCCTGCAGCCCGATATCGCACCCGACGCCACAGCGCTGTACCAGCACGCGGTGCAACGTTTACTGGGGCAGCTGGAAAGCAACGACCAGCTGGCCGAGCCGCTGGGGCAACTGCTGCTGCACCTGGATAACAATATTGAACGCATCGAAGCCCTGCTGATGTCCATGCTGGCGCGCCGCGATCAATGGCTGCCGCTGATCGGCAGTGGCGAACAGGTCCGCCAGGCCCGACCGATCCTCGAAGCCGCATTAGCCCAACTGGTGATCGATGAGCTCTCGGCACTACAACAACAACTCCTCCCGTTCGCCAGCAGCCTGGCAGCGTTGGCAGACTACGCAGCGCGCAATCTTGAACAGGATTCACGCGAATCTAGCCTGCGGGGCTGCCTCGGCCTGACCGACCTGCCTCTGGCAGAGCCACAACAACTGCCACTATGGCAAGCACTGGCCGAACTATTGCTGACCAAGGAGGGCAACTGGCGCCGCAGCGTCACGGTCGCCAACGGTTTTCCAGCAGGCAAGGCCAAGGGCGAAAAAGAGCAGGCGAAAGCCAGAAAAACGGATCTGCTTGAGCTGATTGGCCTGCTCAATCAACAGCCCGGCATATTGCCACGACTGCAACGACTGAAACGCCTGCCCGCTGCTCGGTACCAGGAAAGCCAGTGGCGCATCCTCGCCGCCCTGACCCAGGTACTCCCCAATTTGGTTGCCCAGCTGTGGCTCTGTTTCAGCGAACAGAGCCAGGTGGATTACGCCCAGATCACCACCTCCGCACTGCAGTCGCTCGGCGATGAAGAACAACCCACCGACCTGTCACTGCTGCTCGATTACCGCATCAGTCATATTCTGGTCGATGAGTTCCAGGATACCGCCTCACCGCAGATTGAACTGCTGAAAAAGCTCACCTACGGCTGGCACAACGGCGACGGCCGAACCCTGTTTATCGTCGGCGACGGGATGCAGTCCTGCTACGGCTTCCGCGATGCCAACGTAGGTCTGTTCCTGGAGGCTCGGCGCCATGGCATCGGCGCAGTCAAACTCCGGCAGGCCGATCTATCGGTCAATTTCCGCTCGCAGCAACAGGTCGTCGAATGGATCAACAGAGTCTTTAAAGGCGCATTCCCCGCCGAGGATGATATCTCCAGAGGGGCGGTCAGTTATTCCGACTCCGTCGCGTTCAACCCGCCGCTAGAGGGCGCAGCGGTCTGCCTGCACGGCCTGGTCGACTACCCCGACAGCCTCAGCAAGGCCCACGCCGAAGCTCGGCGGGTGGTCGAACTGGTGCAGCAAAGCCGCAACGCAGATCCCGACGGCAGCATCGCCATATTGGTACGTAACCGCCCCCACCTCAGAGCCATACTGCCCGCATTGCGCCAGGCTGGCTTGAGCTGGCAGGCAACCGATCTCGATCCGCTTGCGACCCGAATGTGGGTCGTCGACCTGCTCTCACTGGCCCGGGCACTGGCCAATCCCGCCGATCGCATCGCCTGGTTAGCGCTGCTACGCGCGCCCTGGTGCGGCCTCGATAACGCCGATCTGCTAACCCTGGCCGGTGGCGCAGCATTGCAGACCGGCATCTGGACCCGGATCCGGCAACTGATCGAAAGCCCACAGCTCTCTACGACCGGACAAGCACAGTTGACCCGTTTTCACCGTGCAATCGCGCACACCTGGCAGCAGCGCCAACGCCGTTCACTCAGAGACAGCATCGAGCTGTGCTGGCTCCAGCTTGGCGGCGCAGCGCCTCTGGATACGGCACAATGCCAAGATATCGACAAGACCCTGGCGCTACTGGAACAGCACGACCAGGGCGGCCGACTCGAAAACTGGGAGGGCTTCGAGCGCGCCCTGGAAAAACTTTACGCCCAACCTGCAGCCGATGCAGACTCGCGGCTGCAGATCATGACGATTCATAAATCCAAGGGGCTGGAGTTTGATACGGTCATCCTGGCCGGACTCGATCGTCGCCCGCCTAATCCCGACAAGCCGCTGCTGCAATGGCAGCTTCGACTCGACAGCAACGGCCAGCAGGAATTGCTCCTGGCACCCCTGTCAGCCCGTGATCAGGAACCGGAACCAATCTACCTGTATTTAAGCAGCGAGGCCCAGGAAAGAGCGCGCATGGAGTCCACTCGCCTGCTATATGTGGGCGCCACCCGGGCGATCAAGCGCTTACACCTCACCGCCAACCTTAGCAGCGACAAAGACGGCGAGCCCAAAGCGCCCAATAAAGACTCACTGCTGGCGGGGATCTGGCTGCAGGTCAAGGCAGAGTTTGCGCTTAGCTACGCCCCGAGCACACAACAGCAACAGGATCAGACAGTAACCCTGGCGCAACTCGAGCGTATCGCCCCCCACTGGCTGCCACCGCAACCGCCCGATGAGCAGCTGCTGGCCGATAACATCCAAACCTGGGAGGAGCTGGACGATGGCTCCAACCTGCCTGAACCCGACTGGCAACACGCCCCCCGACTGGCCGGGACACTGGTACACCAGATACTCAAGCAACAGACCGAAACCGGGCTGAGCGATGCCTCCCGCGACCTGGCTCCATACCTGCCGACCTGGAGACTCCAGTTGCAACAACTGGGCCTGGGGAAAACCGAGCTCGATCAAGCCCTGCAACGGGTGCGGCGCCTGGTCAGCAACACCCTGCAAGACCCGCGCGGTCGCTGGATACTGGACCCTAACCACCAGGACAGCGCCTGCGAACTACCGCTAAGCATGCGCAACGGCTTTAAAACAGCGCACTACGTGATCGACCGCAGTTTTATCGACGGGGATGGTTCGCGCTGGATTATCGACTATAAAACCGCCGCCTGCCCAGACGGGGAAACATTTGAGCAGTTCATCAGCAATGAAACCGAGCGCTACCGTCAACAGCTACAAAACTATGCCCGGGCATTTAGAGCCCTGGAGCAACGCCCTATTCGAACCGCACTCTATTTTCCGGAAAGCCAGCACTTTGCAGAGCTACAACTGAGTCTATGAGTCAGGCTGGCAATGGTGCAATGCAGCCAGATATGTTAAAAACAGCAGCGCTGATGATGATTGTCATCGGCACCTTAATAACCCGTGGCTGCATCCTGATACACAGACAGACCCGGACACTGTTAATAGGAACCCGAAATGACCGATCTTCGCGTTGACGACCTAAACGTTGCATCCCAATCCGTACTGATCACGCCAGAGGCGCTAAAGCAACGAGTACCCTTGACCGATGCCGCGCGCCGCTCAGTACTCGAAGGCCGCGAGGTTGTCCGCAATATTCTCGACGGCAAGGATCACCGCCTGTTTATCGTGGTCGGCCCCTGCTCTATCCACGATCCAGTGGCGGCCCTGGAATATGGCCGCCGCCTGAAGAAGCTTGCCGACGAACTCAGCGATACACTGTATATCGTTATGCGTGTCTATTTCGAAAAACCCCGCACTACGGTTGGCTGGAAAGGGCTGATCAACGACCCGCACATGAACGACACCTTTGAGATCGAATCCGGCCTGCAAATCGGCCGCCAACTACTGGTCGACCTGGCGGATCTGGGCCTGCCACTGTCGACCGAAGCACTGGACCCCATCTCACCGCAATACATGCAGGACCTGATCTCCTGGTCCGCTATCGGTGCGCGCACCACGGAATCCCAGACCCACCGGGAGATGGCCAGCGGCCTGTCCAGCGCTGTCGGCTTCAAAAACGGTACCGATGGCGGCTTAACCGTAGCGATCAACGCCCTGCAATCGGTCAGCCACTCGCACAGCTTTCTGGGAATCAACGGCGATGGCCAGGTTTCGGTGATCCAGACCCGTGGCAATCCCTACGGTCATGTCGTGCTGCGCGGCGGCGGCGGCAGCACCAATTACGATTCGGTCAGCGTACAGGTTTGCGAGCAAGCGCTAGAGAAGGCTGAAATAAGCACCAACATCATGATCGACTGCAGCCACGCCAACTCCAGCAAAGACGCAGCACTGCAACCACTGGTGATGGACAATGTGGCAAACCAGATTGTTGAGGGGAACAAAACCATCGTAGGGTTGATGGTTGAAAGCAACCTGGAGTTTGGCAACCAGCCGATCCCAACTGACCTGAGCCAACTTAAATACGGCGTCTCGGTAACCGATGCCTGTATCGACTGGGACACCACAGACCAGGCGTTGCGCGCTATGCAGCAAAAGCTTAAGCCGGTACTGCACGCCCGTCGCTAAGACACATATATAGAAAAGGCTCCACTTATAAAAAAGGCTCCGCAAAGGAGCCTCTTTTATAATTCTCTAAAGCCTATAGCCAGCCCTAGAAAGATATTTCAACCTATTGATAATAGGCGTTGTCTGTCACAGTGTGATCCGTTACATCACGGACACCAACCAATCCAGCCACCCTCTCGACCAGCGTCGCTTCAACCCCATCCTTTAAGGTCATGTCCACTGCGCTGCAACCTTGGCAACCGCCACCAAACTTCAGCACCGCGATACTCCCCTGCTCTTCAGTAACCACTTCGATCAACGAAACCTCACCGCCGTGTGATGCCAGACCCGGGTTGATGTCGTTATAGAGCACATAATTGATCTGATCTTCTATCGGACTATCAGGACTGACCTTAGGCACCTTGGCATTAGGAGCTTTGATCGTCAGTTGCCCACCCATTTTATCTGCCGCGTAATCCACCACGGCCTCCTCCAAGTAACGCAGACTATGCGGCTCAAGATAGACCTTGAACTGCTCCAGCGGCATAACCTCATCGCTCTCCTGCACCTCATCGGGGCGGCAATAGGCCAGGCAGGTCTCCGCATAAGGGGTTCCGGGCTGAGTGATAAAAATACGCACGCTGATACCCTCAACAGCCTGCTTTGCTAGCAAATCCGCCAAATAGCTCTGGGCGCTATCGGTGATCGTAATCTCGTAGTTTTGCATCTAATACTCTACCTGCTGGATAACACATAGCGTCATTCTAAGCGATTCCCGTAGAATTATGAACCCTACTTTTTTAGTTGGTTATTATCAGCCGCACCTACCTCCACTAATCTGCTAGAATTGCGCCCCTGTCTCACTTCTCAGCGGCCCGCCACGTTGCTCTTACAGCTTAATAAACAACGCCTTCAAGCTATTTTATCGCTCGGATTACCGATCATTGGCGGAATGCTGTCACAGAGCCTGCTAAATTTGGTCGATACCGCGATGGTAGGAGCGCTCGGCAGAGATGCGCTGGCCGGTGTCGGTATCGGCGGCTACGCCAACTTTATGGTTATCGCCCTGATCATGGGGCTGTCATCCGCGGTCCAGACGATGGTCGCACGCCGTCATGGCCAGGGACGCATCGAAGAGAAAGCGGTACCCCTGAACGGCGGCCTGCTGATGGCGTTGCTGTTTTCGCTACCACTCACCGCACTCTGTCTCTATTATTCGCAAAACATTGTCAGCCTAATCAGCGATGACCCTGCGGTGATCTCGGTTGCCGAACCCTATTTCGATTACCGGGTGCTGGCGATACTGGCCGTCGGCTTTAACCTCTCGTTCCGGGGCTACTGGAACGGCATCAACCAATCCCTTGCCTATCTTCGAGTACTGATACTGGTCCATCTGTTCAATGTTGCCATCAGCTACGGCCTGATCTACGGCAGGCTAGGTCTTCCCGAACTTGGCGCCCCCGGTGCAGGCCTGGGGACCAGCCTGTCGCTATTTTTAGGCGCCGCCATCTATGCCGTTATGACGTTTAAGCAGGCCCGGTGTCGGGGCTTTCTTAAACAACTGCCCGATCGCAAGACCCTTACCCGCCTGATGCGCCTGTCGATACCGCATTCGCTCCAGCAGTTCATGTTTGCTACCAGCATCACCTTGCTATTCTGGATCATTGCGCAAATAGGAACCCATGAGCTAGCCATCGCCCATGTATTAACCCACCTTTCCCTGCTCCTTATCTTACCTGCGGTCGGACTGGGCATGGCCGCAACCACCCTGGTCAGTCATGCACTGGGACGTGGAGAGTCAGAACAGGCCAGCGAATGGGGCTGGGACACGGTCAAGGTGGCAGCCTGGATGCTGATACTTCTCAGCACCCCACTCTGGCTATTCCCTGAACAAATCCTATCGCTCTTCATTCACGAACAAGCGCTGATTCAGCAAGCGATCATGCCTCTTCGAATCACCTGCCTGGCTATCTGCGCGGATGTTATCGCCATCGTCTTTACCCAAGCGATGCTAGGCGCAGGCGCCAATCGCACCGTGATGTGGATCACCACACTGGGACAATGGGGCTTCTACCTGCCCCTCGCCTGGCTGGTCGGCCCCACTCTTGGCGGTGGCCTAACCGCCATATGGCTAGTACAACTACTCCACAGGAGCCTCTCTTCAATTCTGTTCGGCTACCTTTGGTCAAAAAAACGCTGGACGAAGATTCGGGTATAAGCCTGGCTTCTGATACTTTACGCGTTGTTTTTAACACTACGCAGCCGTCTTTTCCTTCCTGACGCTATGCTTAATACTGTATTTTGATCGATCTCGGCAAAGCTTCAACAAACGACCACCCTGCAGCATCCGGACCCTAGATAATGGAACAATCAGTAGTTTTTTCATTCTTTTTAATATTTACCGGCGCAGCCATTGTCGCCTCGCTGGCACTCTACACCCGCCAACCGCTACTGGTGGCCTATATCCTGCTAGGCGCGCTACTCGGACCCTACGGGGCAGCAATGGTTACAGATACCCGCCTGCTATCGGATATCGCCGAAGTGGGCATCATCTTTCTACTGTTTTTACTTGGACTAGACATGCAGCCCAGCCACCTCTATCGCATGTTGAAAAAGGCGACCCTGGTGGCAGTGCTGAGCTCAATGGTCTTTGCCGGTATAGGCTACGCAACCGGAAAAGCGTTCGGCTACACCGAAACAGAGTGCCTGATCATTGGCATCTCGTTGATGTTTTCGAGCACAATAATCGGTATCAAGCTGCTACCCACCACCGTACTACACCACAAACATACCGGTGAACTGGTCGTGGGCTTGCTGTTATTGCAAGACGTGATCGCGATCATAGCCTTACTAGCGATAGACAGCGCCAGCTCTAGCGATGTTGGCCCAATTACCTACATCAAGACTCTTCTCGCCTTCCCCCTGCTGATCGGCTCAGCGTTTATCTTCGTCAAATATATACTCCTCAAACTGATTCAACGCTTTGATCGATTTCATGAATATATCTTTCTGGTCGCCATCGGCTGGTGCCTGGGGCTGGCCGAGGCCGCCCAGGCTATCGGCCTGTCAGCTGAAATAGGCGCGTTCATCGCCGGTGTCAGCCTGGCAACCAGCCCTATCGCGCTCTATATCGCTGACAGCCTGAAACCGCTGCGGGATTTTTTCCTGATCCTGTTTTTCTTCTCGATCGGCGCCAGCTTTAATTTAACCCTGCTCGACGATGTAATATTACCTGCCTTACTACTGGCAGCGCTGGTACTGGCCCTTAAACCAGTCGTATTCAAGCTGTTATTACAACGGATCAGTGAAAGCAGCCAGATGGGCTGGGAGGTCGGTTTCCGATTGGGCCAGACCAGCGAGTTTTCGCTGCTGATTGCGTACCTGGCGACCAGTACTCTACTGATCGGCCAAGAAGCCTCACATCTGATTCAAGCCACGGCGATCCTGAGCTTTTTAGTCTCTTCCTATATCGTAATCTTTAATTTCCCTTCGCCGATTGCAGTCTCTGACCGCTTGCGGCGAGACTAACCGGCGACAAACAAACCGGCAACCCGCCCTAACCACGCAACCTGACTCCAGGGCTAGTGCCCAGGGCTGGAGGCTGGAGGCTGGAGGCTGACCGAGAATAGCGATCGTAGCGAGAGAGCTATATTTTGAGTCATATTTATCGTTCATTTGCGAAGATAAACCGGCAGGATAGCCGATTTACACAGCCATAGCTGCCCGTAGGGCAAGCTGCAGGGACGCAGCTTGTGATAAATCGACAGGACAGTCGATTTACACAGCGAAGCTGCCCGTAGGGCAAGCTGCAGGGATGCAGCTTGTGAATAGTGGTTCTATTTGCCAAAAATGAGCTCGATATCTGACCCCTCTCTAACTTAAGAAAGCCGGGTTTTACTCGACTGCATGGATGCGGGGGGGGGGGGGTAGAGCAACGCTGGAGCGGTTACCGAGCAGGCCGGCGCCTAGAATCCGAACCCGGAGTCACGGACCAGAAATGAGGCTTGAATCAATTAGGCGCGCCGGGGAAGATACGCTGGCGTTTAATCTCAGCGATTCGCCGAGCCTCAGCCAGATCAGACTCACTGAGCATAGCAGCCACCGCTTCCCGGGCGCTAAGGGACTGCTCATCACCCGCAGCCACGGCAGTGCTCCACCAGCTGTAAGCCTCTTTGAAATCCTTATCCACCCCCTCACCTTTAAAGTGCATCAGCCCGAGGGTAACGATAGAGTCGAGATCGCCCTGTTCCGCGGCACGACCATGCCATTTCAACGCTTCTTTGTAACGACGCGGGACGCCGAGCCCCCGATAGTACATGATACCCAAATTATGCTGCGCCGGAGCCAGTCCTCGCTCGGAGGAGTGGCGCAACCAAAGCACCGCCTGTGACAGATCCTTAACAACGCCCTTGCCATCTTTGTAGAGCATGCCCAAGCGATATTGTCCCAGAGGATCCCCTTCCTGCGAAGCTTTATGGTAGAGCTCGGCTGCCACCATATAGTTCAGAGCAACGCCTGTACCCTGTTCATACAGGGTACCCAGCATCGCCTCAGCACGGGATAGCTTCTGCGACGCGGCTTTACGCAACCAGTACGCGGCTTTGACCGGGTCTCTTTCAACCCCCTCACCGGAGAGATACACCAGAGCCAAGTCATACTGAGCACTGGCATTACCCTGAATAGCCAGAGAACGCCACAGCTTCAGCGCAGTCGCATGATCACCTCGCTCGTACGCCTCAAGCCCTTCATAGAAGTCCGCCTGCGCAGGGACTATAAATGCAAACAGCAGCAGCAAAGATGCCAAGTATTTCATTCAGTGTCTCGCCATCAACAACACAGGTACTATAACCAACCAGTTGTAATCCAAAACGTAATTACAGTGCCTAATTCAAACAAAACAGACTAGCACGCTGACTGGGGTTTATGAACAGTCTTGCTAAAAATCATCCATCGCGCGAATGCTATCCCTAAAAACTTGCAGCTAGTTATCATCAACAGATAGCCACCACATTCATTTACAGCTCAACAATACCACCCATATAAGATTGTAGTACCGCAGGAATACGGATCTTGCCTTCTGCAGTCTGATAATTCTCAAGCACAGCCACCAAGGTACGACCTACGGCCAGCCCGGAACCGTTCAGGGTATGCAGCAGCTCAGGCTTTCCGGTTTCCGGATTGCGCCAACGGGCTTGCATCCTGCGCGCCTGAAAATCACCCATATTACTGCACGAAGAGATCTCGCGGTATTTCTGCTGCCCCGGCAACCAAACCTCTAAATCATAGGTTTTAGTCGCGGAGAACCCCAGATCACCACCACAGAGCACCACCACACGATACGGCAGCTCCAGCTTCTGCAGGATCGCCTCGGCATGGCCGGTTAGCTGCTCGAGCGCCTGGGCCGACTGACTCGGCTCGACCAACTGCACCATCTCAACCTTTTCGAATTGGTGCTGACGAATCATGCCGCGAGTATCACGACCGTAGCTGCCAGCTTCGCTACGAAAGCAAGGCGTATGACTGGTAAAACGGCAAGGTAGCTCCCTGGCTTCAAATATTCGATCACGGGCAATGTTGGTGACCGGCACTTCGGCCGTTGGTATCAGGTAAAAATCGTTATCGCCGGGGACCTTAAACAGATCCGCTTCGAATTTTGGCAACTGGCCGGTCCCACGCAAGCTCTCAGCATTGACCAGGTAAGGGACGTAGACCTCCTCGTAGCCATGCTCGCGGGTTTGTACATCCAGCATAAACTGGGTCAGCGCCCGATGCAGCCGGGCCAGATTACCGCGCATCACCGCAAACCGTGAACCTGTTATCTTAGCTGCGGTTTCAAAATCCAACCCGCCATTTGCGGTTCCCAGATCGACGTGATCTTTGGGTTCAAAATCAAATTGGGTCGGCTCGCCCCAGACCCTCAGCTCAATATTGTCATCTTCCGAAGCCCCTTCGGGAACCGCAGCGTCGGGAATATTGGGAACGCCCATAAGCAGCGCATCGAGCTGCTCCTGAACCTGCTTATACTCTCCGGCAAGGCTATCCAGCGCTTGCTTGATCCGCTCACCTTCGGCCTTTAACGGTGCGATATCCTCACCGGCCTTGGCGGCGGTACCTATTTTCGTCGCCTGTAATTTTCGCTCAGACTGCAACTGCTCAGTCGTCGACTGCAGCTGCTTACGGGTGTTGTCGAGCGCCGTAAACAGGCCCACATCGAACGAGTAACCCTTCTTAAGGAGCTTCTGGGTTACGGCGGCAAGGTCAGTACGGAGAAGTTTCGGATCGAGCATCAGTCAGAATGGCCTTATCAATAGAGTGAATCGAATTAAATCCATAAACGGGTCAGCCACAAACCGGCTGCCAGCGCGGCGATGCAGCATAAAACGCTCAATAATATATAAATTACAGCAGACAAGATATGGCCTTCCTGGATCAGTACCAGCGTTTCCAGAGAGAAGGTCGAAAAGGTGGTGAATGCGCCCAAAAAACCCACCATCAACAATTGCCTAGCGGCGGGGGGCAACTGCGCTTTTTCCATAATGAGCACGAAGCAAACCCCCATCAACATCGACCCCAGCACATTAACAGTCAGCGTCCCCAAAGGCAGATAGTGGTCGGTGTTGTTAACCACATAACCGCTCACCCAGTAACGAGCCACAGCGCCGAATGCACCGCCGAAGGCGACGAGTATCAATGCCAGCATCAGGGTCTCATTCGCTTATAGCGCTGGCGATCACTGTGTCGATCGAGCTCTCGCAGATGCTCCAACTTCTCACCAATCTTCTGCTCCAGGCCCCGCGGTTCCGGCGCATAGTAACGCCGCTGCTGGATCGACTCTGGCAGGTAACTCTCACCGGCAGCGTAGCCATTGGGCTCGTCATGCGCGTAACGGTAGTCTTCACCATAGCCAAGATCCTGCATCAGACTGGTTGGCGCGTTACGCAGATGCACCGGAACCTCGTACGAGGGGTCTTCGCGAACATCCGCCATCGCTTGATTAAAAGCACGATAAACGGCGTTCGATTTCGGCGCACAGGCACAGAACACCACCGCCTGCGCGATCGCCCTGTTACCCTCTGCCGGCCCCAAGCGCACAAACGCATCCCAGGCATTTAAGCTAATCTGCAGCGCACGCGGATCGGCATTGCCGATATCTTCCGAGGCGATCGCCACTAACCGCCTAGCGACATACAGCGGGTCGCAACCGCCATCGAGCATCCGCGCATACCAGTACAGGGCGCCATCCGGCGAGGAGCCGCGCACCGACTTATGAAAGGCCGAGATCTGATCGTAGAACAGATCGCCCTGTTTGTCGTAGCGACGTCCAGAAGCCTGAAGCACCTCCTCCATCACGATCGCATCGACGACCAGCACCTCGTCGTCTATGCGCGCCAGGTCCGCCGCGATCTCCAGCAGATTGAGCGCCCGTCGGCCATCGCCATCGGCGGCCCTGGCTAAGCGCTCGATCATATCGATTTCAATGCGGATATTTTTACCCCCGAGCCCACGTGACTCGGTCAGAGCCTTACCAATCAACTCGATCAGCACCGCCTCATCCAGCGGACGCAGCAGATACACCCGCGCCCGTGACAACAGCGCGCTATTGAGTTCAAACGAGGGGTTCTCGGTGGTTGCACCGATAAAAATCACCGTCCCGTCTTCAACAAAAGGCAAAAATGCATCTTGCTGGCTCTTGTTAAAGCGGTGCACTTCGTCGACAAACAGAATGGTTTTGCGCTGCGATTGAGCCCGATGCAGCCGGGCCTGTTCGATCGCCAGCCGAATCTCTTTCACCCCGGAGAGCACCGCAGAGATCGATTCAAAGTGGGCATCGGTCAACTCGGCAATCAGTCGCGCCAGGGTGGTTTTACCCACGCCCGGCGGCCCCCAAAGGATCATAGAATGCGGATTGCCAAGTTCTATCGCCGTTCGCAACGCCTTATCCGGTCCCAGAATATGACTCTGTCCAAGATAATCGTCCAGACAATGAGGGCGCATCTGCGCCGCTAAGGGCTGATAGCCCTGCTGTGCCTGCTGTTGAAAGAGATCCTGGGTCATCAGCCGCGTTACTCGGTGATCAAATCAACGCCCGCAGGCAGCACAAACTCAAACAGCGCGTCGTCAACCCCAAGATTCACCGAAATATCGCTGAAATGAATACCGGTTTTCTGACCAAGACTATCTTCAAGCTGCATCTCCACCGGCAAACCCGCCTCAAATATCAGCCGTAGCATCACAAAGAGCGCATCAGCCTTGGTCGGTATAAGCCGGTACTCGCCAGAATCGCCCACTACCGGCCCCAGCACCTCAAAGGTTTCCTCTAAGCCATCCAGGTTTCCGCTCAGCAGTAACGCGGGGGTGTTACTCAACTTCTGATCAACCGATTGACGCGTAACCTGCTCCAGATCCTGATCATACAACCACAATGTCTGCCCATCAGACACCAGCAACTGCGGGAAAGGCTCTTCAGTACGCCAATAAAACTTTCCGGGGCGCGCCAGAACCATCTCGCCATTAACCTGCTGCAGTCGATTACCGCTGCCATCAAGCACCAGCTGCTCAAAGGTCGCCGACAGACTGGACAGCTGACTCAATAATCGATTTAAATTGTTCGCTGCCGTTTCTGCCTGAACCCCTGTGCTGATCAGAACAAACCCCACTAACACCCAAGTTCTCATAATAAATCTCATCAATTCACTCCAACCGGTGGTGGTGCCAAAACTTCCCGACCCCCATTATGACCAGGCTCGCTGACAACACCTGCCGCCTCCATCGATTCAACCATACGCGCTGAACGGTTGTAGCCGATCTTAAATTTCCTCTGCACCGACGAAACCGACGCTCGTCGAGTTTGAGTGACGAAAGCAACAGCCTGGTCATACAGCGGATCCAGCTCATCTTCAAATGAACCGCCGCCTCCCGTGGCATCCATATCCACCGACTCCATCAATATCTCTTCAACGAAGTTGGCCGGCCCCCATTTTTTCCAGGCTTCTACGGTACGGTGTACTTCATCATCGCTGACAAAAGCGCCATGCACCCGCACCGGCATACTACTGCCCGCAGGAAGATAGAGCATGTCTCCATTACCTAACAGATTTTCAGCACCGCCCTGATCCAGGATAGTCCGCGAGTCAATCCGAGATGAGACTTGAAACGCAATCCGGGTCGGTACGTTAGCCTTGATCAAACCGGTGATCACATCGACCGAAGGTCGCTGCGTGGCCAGTATCAGGTGAATCCCGGCCGCCCGCGCCTTCTGCGCAATCCGCGCGATCAGTTCTTCCACCTTCTTGCCGACGATCATCATCATATCGGCAAATTCGTCGACCACCACCACAATAAATGGGAGTGTTTCTAACTCAGGGGCCGGAGCATGCTCATCGAACCCCTGCTCCAGCGGCTTCCACAGAGGATCCAGTAGCGGCTCACCCCGAGCCTGGGCGTCACGAACCTTGTCGTTGAAGCCGGCCAGGTTGCGCACCCCCATCTTGGATAGCAACTTATAGCGCCGCTCCATCTCTGCCACACACCAGCGCAGCCCGGTAGCCGCATCTTTCATATCGGTAATGACCGGCGTCAACAGATGCGGAATACCGTCATAGATCGATAGCTCCAACATCTTCGGATCGACCATCATCAACCGCACTTCATCAGGGGTCGCCTTGTACAGCAAACTCAATATCATCGCATTGACCCCCACCGACTTGCCCGACCCGGTCGTACCTGCCACCAGCAGATGGGGCATTTTGGCCAGATTCACCACCACCGGATTACCGGCAATATCATTACCCAACCCCAGACTCAGCCGGGAAGAGGCTTGGGTGTAGACAGGCGCATCAAGCACTTCGCGCAACCGTACCATCTCGCGATTTTCGTTCGGGATCTCAATCCCCACTACCGACTTTCCGGCAATCACCTCCACCACCCGCACGCTCATCACCGCCATTGAGCGTGCCAGATCCTTGGACAGATTAGTAATCTTGCTGACCTTGGTACCCGGCGCGGGAGAGATCTCGAAGCGCGTAATCACCGGCCCCGGATTAACCTCGACGACTTCAGCAACAACACCGAAATCTTTCAGCTTGGCCTCCAACAACCGTGACATCACCTCTAACTGCTCGGCGCTATAGCCTAGCGCTGTTTTTGCTTCAGGTGGATCGAGCAAGGCGACTTTGGGAAGCTGCTTTAATGCCCCTCCTGGCTTAGAAGGTGAGGAGTTCGACGAGACCGGGTCGGAATCGGACTCATCGATAGCACTCATCGTTTCCGACAGAGGAACGATCTTAAGCTCTTTAGGCCTGGCTGATGGCTGTGCACGGGTATTTAGATCCAGAGACGACAGCTCATCCAGCACCGCGGAGTCGGATGGCGCATCGTCCACCACCGCTGAAAGCACCCGGGCATTCGGCTCACTCACCGGACTGGCGTGAGCCTCCGTGATCACGCGCTCCTTCTTAACCAAGCGCGCAGTACTGTTAGCATGAACGGCTGAAATAATGGGTTGCGTAGAGTTATCCGCAGCCGCTTGAGAACGCGCATCCGCCGCACGATTAATGCTTTGCTGGACCGTAGTGCGCGCGCCCCTGCCAAGCTGAGACAACCCCGCCACTGCCGCAAGCAACATAGCCCCTATCGTTTGCGCCAACCGAAACCAGGACAGATCGGTATAAAAGGTTATCCCCAGCAGCAGCACGCCCAACAACACCAGCGTGGAGCCAATCACCCCCAATGACTGCAACGCCATCTTGGCCAATGACAAGCCCGCGACCCCGCCTGCATCGAAAGGCAGCCCCAACCACTGATTATCCGAATGAATAGCCGCCAGCGCTGCGCCCGCACCGATAACAAGCACGCCACCCAGCACGCGCAGCAACAGATAAGGCAAGGCGATATGCCAGCGTCGCTGCAATTGACGCAAAAAACGCCAGACGCGATAGGTCAGCATCAACGGCAATACAAACGCCATATAGCCCAGCATCGAAAAACTAAAATCAGCCAGCCAAGCGCCGCTCGCGCCCCCCGCATTGCGGATAGAACCGGTATAACCCAAATGCGACCAACCAGGATCAAGGGGATCAAACGTACAGAGCGCCAACAGCAAAAAGCTGCACCCAAAAAGCAATACAATAAGACCACCTTCCTTAGTGATGCGGGAAATGAACTCCATAAATGCCTGACGTTCGGTCATACTGCTGCCGCTACTCTTGGTTCAAAAACGGGAAAGTAACATATTTTGACACTGCTGATCACAGCCATCTACACCAACAGGTCTCTTTTCAAGAGAATAAGCTCAGTACCAAATTTTATTAGCAGATCTTGCACCGAATTCCACAACCGTAAAAAATTCGATTAAGATTAGCGCCAGTTGATTAACACACCCTGAAGACAGCCACAGAGATAGCTCATGAGCGAAACCAAACACGCCCGACTGATCGTACTGGGATCAGGACCTGCCGGATACACCGCTGCCGTTTACGCTGCCCGCGCCAACCTGAAGCCACTGCTAATTACCGGCATCCAGGCTGGCGGCCAACTGACCACAACCACCGACGTCGACAACTGGCCCGGCGATCATGAAGGCGTACAAGGGCCTGAACTGATGCAGCGGATGCAAAAGCATGCGGAGCGCTTTGACACTGAGATCCAGTACGACCATGTCCACACCGTCAAGCTAACCGAACGGCCCTTCACCCTGATCGGCGACAGTGCCACCTATACCTGCGATGCCCTGATCATCGCCACCGGCGCATCGGCCATGTACCTGGGCCTTGATTCAGAAGAAGCTTACAAGGGCAAAGGGGTCAGCGCCTGCGCCACCTGTGATGGCTTCTTCTATCGCAATCAGAAAGTCGTGGTTGTTGGCGGCGGCAACACAGCCGTTGAAGAGGCGATCTACCTCTCCAACATCGCCGCCGAAGTCACCCTGATCCACCGCCGTGACAGCCTGCGCTCAGAGAAAATTCTGCAGGACCACCTGATGCAAAAGGTTGCCAACGGCAATATCAATATCGAGTGGAATCATAGTATTGATGAGATCCTTGGCGATGACATGGGCGTCACCGGGGTGCGCATCAAAAACGTCAACACCGGCGTAACCAAAGAACTCGAAACGATGGGGGCGTTCATCGCTATCGGCCACACGCCCAACACCGAAATCTTTACCGGCCAACTGGAGATGAAAGGCGGCTACCTGTCGATTCAGAGCGGCCTCAAAGGTAACGCGACCCAAACCAGCATCCCCGGAGTCTTTGCTGCTGGCGACGTAGCCGATCAGGTCTACCGCCAGGCGGTTACTTCTGCAGGATTCGGCTGTATGGCCGCGCTCGATGCCGAGCGCTTCTTAGACAACCTCGGCAAGTAAATGATTACGGGCAGAGCCCCCTCTGCCCGTAACCATCTGAGCGATGACCCAGATTATTTGGCTAGCCCCCGACAACACCCGGTTCCCGCCTGTGGAGCGCGCACTGACCGACCCCGATGGCCTGCTGGCTGTGGGCGGCGACTTAAGCCCCGCGCGCCTGATCCAGGCTTACCGTAACGGGATATTTCCCTGGTTCGATGAATCCCAACCCATTCTATGGTGGAGCCCGGACCCTCGCTGCATCCTCAAACCCGAGCAGTTGCACGTATCCCGCAGCTTGCGCAAGCTAATGCGCCAGCAGCGCCTTAGGGTCAGCCTTAACACGTGCTTCAGCGCGGTTATCGACGCCTGCGCAGCCCCTCGCTGCGACGCCAACGGCACCTGGATCTCGAGCGAGATGCAACAGGCTTACCTACGCCTGCACCAGCAGGGCGTGGCACACTCGGTAGAGGTCTGGCAGCAAGAGCAACTGGTGGGCGGGCTCTACGGGCTGGCCATCGGCAAGACGTTTTTTGGCGAGTCGATGTTCAGCAGGGTCAGCAACGCGTCAAAAATAGGATTTGTCACCCTGGTCGAACAACTCAAACGTTGGGACTATGCTTTAATAGACTGTCAGATTCACAGCGAACACCTCAAATCGCTGGGTGCCGGGGAAGTACCCAGAAGCGAATTTATTGAGCTGTTAAACCGCAACATCGACAGGCCGCAATCACATTGCTGGGAGTTCACCTCATGAATCGACAGACTGCTAGGCATGACTGACTTACAGCAACTCCAGTTTTACGCAACACCGGAACATAGCTGCAGCTATTTGGAAAACCGGCGGGCCAAAACGATCTTTGTCGATCCCGACGCCCTTCTGGACAAAAACAACTACAGCAGACTATCCGACCTGGGCTTTCGGCGTAGCGGCAATCATATCTACCGCCCGCATTGCCAAAACTGCAGTGCCTGCATCTCTGCCCGAATCCCTGTCGCGCTATTTCGCCCCAGCAAAAGTCAGAAACGGGTCCTCAGGCTCAACCAGGATCTTCTTACCTGTTCCCGGGCGCCCGCCTATACCGATGAATACTACGCGCTTTATGAGCGTTATATACGTGTCCGCCATCATGATGGAGACATGCATCCCAGCAGCAAAGAACAGTTTGAATCGTTTCTGGTGCAAACCCGTTACAACACCCGATTTATCGAGTTCCGGCACGATCAGACCCTGCTGGGCGTCGCGGTGGTGGATTACCTTGAGCAGGGGATATCGGCAATCTACACCTTCTTTGATCCCGATCAGCCGCACCGCAGCCTGGGCAAACTGGCTATACTTAGAATGATCCAACAGGCCCATCTAGAGGGTCTGCCCTACCTTTATCTGGGGTACTGGATCAAGGATTGCCAAAAAATGGCCTACAAAGCCGATTATCAGCCCATACAACTGCTGATCGAAGGGCACTGGGGGCAGTTACCTAATGTCGAAATAGAACAACCAAAGCCTGAAAATGCTTTGCGTCGCACCTAGAAATACGGCAGAATACCGCGCCTTAGTGCACCCGCAGCAGACATAATTAGTACCAGAGGTAAGTCCAGTAATGGCCAAAGAAGAAAGTATTGAAATGGAAGGCACCATTATCGACACTCTGCCGAACACTATGTTCCGGGTAGAGCTAGAAAATGGGCATGTAGTCACCGCTCACATCTCCGGAAAAATGCGCAAGCACTATATCCGAATTCTGACCGGCGACTCTGTAAAAGTAGAACTAACCCCCTACGACCTAAGCAAGGGGCGGATTGTTTACCGCGCCCGTTAATATCCGTTAGCTCAAACCGTTGACGAGGTGGCTTGCTTAGCCGCCTCGTAAGCGAATCTCAGCCCGCCCCCCTCAACAGACACTCTCACTTCCCCACCCTCAACCAACTCACCAAACAGCACCTGCTCGGCCAGCGGTCTTTTGATCTGCTCCTGAATCAAACGAGCCATCGGACGCGCCCCCATCTTCTCGTCATAACCCCGTACCGCAAGCCAATCTCTAGCCTCGGCATCCACCAACAGATGCACTCTCTTATCATCGAGCTGCGCCTGAAGCTGGATCAGGAATTTATCCACGACACCTTTGATCACATCTGTGTCCAATGCGGCAAACTGAATAACGGCATCGAGACGATTACGGAACTCCGGTGTGAACATCTTGCGAATCGCTTCCATGCCATCACTGCTGTGGTCCTGATGAGTAAAGCCCATGGAACGCCGACTCAGATCTTCAGCCCCAGCGTTGGTTGTCATCACTAAAATCACATTTCGGAAGTCAGCTTTGCGGCCGTTGTTATCGGTCAGGGTGCCGTTATCCATCACCTGCAACAAAAGGTTAAACACATCAGGATGCGCCTTCTCGATCTCGTCCAGCAACAGGACGCAGTGCGGAGTCCGGGTAATCGCCTCGGTCAACAACCCACCCTGGTCATAGCCAACGTAGCCCGGTGGGGCGCCGATCAACCGCGATACCGTATGCCGCTCCATATATTCGGACATATCAAAACGCACCAGCTCGATCCCCATGATCCGCGCCAACTGCGATGTAACCTCGGTTTTACCAACACCGGTAGGACCCGCAAACAGGAATGATCCCACCGGCTTATGCGGCTCATTCAGCCCGGCCCGTGAGAGCTTAATCGCAACAACCAGCAGATCAATCGCCTTATCCTGCCCAAAGACCACCATCTTCAGGTTATCTTCTAATTTAGCCAACGCCTGCTTGTCAGACGCCGACACGCTCTTAGGCGGAATCCGTGCAATCTTGGCGACAATCGCTTCGATATCCACCACATCGATCAACTCTTTACGCTCTTCCTGGCTCTTAAGCTGCTGATAAGCGCCTGCCTCATCAACAACGTCGATCGCCTTATCAGGCATATGCCGATCATTAATATAGCGATCAGCCAGCTCTGAAGCAGCACGCAGCGCCTCAGGGGTATAGCTGAGTTTATGGTGTTCTTCAAACCGAGACTGCAGACCACGGAGTATCTGATAGGTCTCCTCAACAGACGGCTCAAGCACATCTATTTTCTGGAACCGACGCGCTAACGCACGATCTTTTTCGAAAACACCCCGGAACTCCTGAAAGGTGGTCGAACCCAGACAGCGCAACTCTCCTGAACTCAGCAACGGCTTAAGCAAATTAGACGCGTCCATCGCACCACCTGACGCAGCCCCCGCGCCGATAATGGTATGAATTTCATCGATAAATAAAACACTTCCGGGCTTAGCCACAATCTCCGCCAACAACCCCTTAAGACGCTTCTCGAAATCGCCTCGATACTTAGTACCGGCCAGCAAGGCGCCCATATCCAGAGAATAAACCACGCTATTGGCGATCACCTCCGGAACCTTATCCTCGATGATCAGCTTGGCCAAACCCTCCGCTATTGCGGTTTTACCAACACCGGCCTCTCCAACCAACAGCGGATTATTCTTACGCCGGCGAGACAGAATCTGAATAACACGCTCAACTTCTTCCTGACGCCCCACCAGAGGATCGATTTTTCCAAGCGCAGCCTGAGCATTAAGATTGATGGAATACTTAGCCAGCGCACCGGAATCGGCACCGCCATCAACCTCATCACCGGCCTGCTCTGGTTCTTCCAGACGATGCTCATTATCGAGCACCTTAGGAACACCATGAGAGATGTAATTGATCACGTCGATCCGCTCAACGCCTTGCTGACTCAGGCAATAAACCGCCTGGCTCTCTTGCTCACTAAAGATCGCAACCAGTACGTTAGCCCCGGTAACTTCGGACTTTCCGGACGATTGCACATGAAACACCGCCCGCTGCAGCACCCGCTGAAAACCCAGCGTTGGCTGGGTTTCACGGTCTAAATCCTGGACAGGAATGAGCGGTGTGGTCGACTCAACGAACGCATTCAAACTAGTTCGCAACTTATCTATATCAGCGCCACAGGCCTGCAAAACCCCTATTGCTGAGTGATTGCGCAACAGCGCCAACAACAGATGTTCGACTGTCATGAACTCGTGACGCTTATCGCGAGCCTCCTGGAACGCCAAACTTAACGTTAGCTCAAGCTCTTTATTCAGCACTTTTACCACCTCTGAATCGGATCATGCCTGGTCTACTTCACAGAGCAAGGGATATTTGTTGTCTCTAGAGTATTGATTCACCTGGGCCGCTTTAGTTTCAGCGATATCGCGCGGATAGATCCCGCAAACCGCCCTGCCCTGAGTATGGATAGCCAACATCACCTGCGTTGCCTTTTCTTCATTCATCGTAAAAAACAGCGTCAACACATCAACCACGAAGTCCATCGGAGTATAGTCATCATTGAGTAAAATCACCTTATACATGGACGGCGGCTTCAACGCCGGCTTCGCTGTCTGGGTTGCCACCCCGGCACCATCCTCAAACTCTTCCGAGTTCCTAGAAAGCCGGATTGGATCGGCGTATATCATCATTACAACCTGCACAAATTAGATTAGATTAATGATACATCGCCCCTTACAGGAAGACACCTCCCCTGCGAAGTCGTTTGCTGCGATGCTATCAATCTGAGGGACAAATAGGTTCCATAGCTATTTGCCCATAGCCCCCTCGACCCTGCCACAGTCGCGTGGAACTGATTGATTTCCGAGGATTCGCATGGTTCTTAGACCCCTGTTGACGCATCCTTGCGCCTCCTATTAACCCGCCTGATTAATAGTTACGCCCGTGGCTAAAACAACCCGACCACCTGTTCCTGCTCATCCAGATCGATGAGCTCGGAAGAGGGGTTTTGAGGCAATCCGGGCATGGTCATCACGTTATCGGTAAGGACGACGATAAAGCCAGCGCCCGCAGCAAGCCTGACATCACGCAGGGGGACGTCAAAACCTTCCGGGCGCCCGCGCAGGGCCGGATCGGTAGAGAAACTGTATTGAGTCTTGGCCATACAGATCGGCAGATGGCCATAGCCAGCACCCTCAAGGGCGTGGATTTTATCTCTGAGTTTTTTATCACCGAGAATATCATCGGCACCATAGATCCTGTGCGCGATCGTCTTGATCTTATTCCACAGCGGCATCTCATCGGGATAGAGGAGTTGGAAGTTACCGCTGCTCTGATCGATCCGCTCAACCACCGCGGTGGCCAGGTCTACAGCACCGGCCCCACCCTCGGACCAATTACGGCAGGGGACAACCGGAACGCCGAGGTAGTCGCATTTATCCCGGATGCAGCGGATCTCGGCCTCGGTGTCGGCGTTAAAGCAGTTGATAGACACCAGCACCGGAAGGTGGAACAGGTGGATGTTATCGATATGTTTGCGCAGGTTTTCCACCCCCCGCTCGACCGCACCAAGATCCTCCCGTCCGAGCTGATCCAGGGCAACCCCGCCATGGAATTTCAAGGCCCGAACGGTAACGACCAGAACCACCACATCAGGCTGTAGACCGGACTTTCGGCAGACGATATTAAGGAATTTCTCAGCACCCAGGTCCGCGCCAAAACCGGCCTCAGTCACTACGTAATCGGTGAGCTTCAAAGCCAGCCTGGTCGAAATCAATGAGTTGCAGCCATGGGCAATATTGGCAAAAGGCCCCCCATGCACAAACGCCGGAGTATGCTCCAGCGTTTGCACCAGGTTGGGTTTGAAGGCGTCTTTTAGCAGCACCGCCATTGCACCCTGAACTTTGAGATCACGCGCAGCAACCGGCGTGCCGTCGTAACGGTAGGCGACGATGATATCGCCCAGACGCTGCTTCAACTCATTCAAGCTCAGGGCCAGACAGAGGATCGCCATGACCTCCGAGGCGACGGTAATATCAAAACCGCTTTCGCGCGGCATCGAGTTAGCAGGACCGCCCAAGCCGATATTAACTTTGCGGAGTGCGCGGTCATTCATATCCACGACCCGCCTCCAGACGACTCGGCGGCTATCGATATTCAGCGCGTTGCCCTGATGCAGATGGTTATCGAGGACTGCAGCGAGCAGATTATGCGCCAGACCGATGGCGTGAAAATCACCGGTGAAGTGGAGATTGATATCCTCCATCGGGATCACCTGTGAGTAACCACCCCCGGCAGCACCGCCCTTCACCCCAAAACAGGGGCCCATCGAGGGCTCGCGCAGGCAGATCGAGGCATTTTTGCCGATCTTACGCAGACCATCACCCAGTCCAATCGTGGTGGTGGTCTTCCCCTCTCCGGCGGGCGTGGGATGGATCGCCGACACCAGAATTAGCTTACCGTCAGGACGGGACTGAACCCGTTTAAACAGCTCCAGGCTGAGTTTGGCTTTATCCCAGCCATAGGGTATCAGCTCATCGGCATTGATCCCTAAAGCAACGCCAACCTCAGCTATAGGCCTTTGTGCGGCACCACGAGCGATCTCAATATCGGTAAGGGGCTCAGGCTGGGTCATCATGGTTATGCTCCATTTTTATTCGAATCTAACACCCAGTTATTGCAAAGGCGAGCGCTAAAATCTAGCGCACTGCAACGCACTCCTAACAGAAAATCAGACCCACCTCGGAAGCTACGCGCTAAACTCTATGAGTGATTACAGGCGATGCTTTACGGGCGCAACCGCTCAACCCCTAGCGCTTTAGGGACCACAGGAAAACAACCGCGAGTTACTGCCTGAAGCAGCCATTTACAACCGTATAACACGGTTCGCAGCTACCGATCTAGCGATGCTAGCAGCCTGTCGGACTTAACGCTGATCTACTCCGGGAAAGCCGACTTTGGCCATTTTCCACCCTCTTTTTCGTTTAATAGAACCACTATTAGCCTCAAAAGAGTTCGAAAACTGTCTCAAATCGGTCTTCCCCTCGCTACGACCGGTCAAGTCCGACAGACTGCTAGTCGCTGTATTGAGCAGTTAAGGTGCAGGTGAACCACTTTGTCTATTATTTCAAACAAAGGCCTCAGACAATCACCCTGCCGGCCACAACAGAGATAAAAAGGGAATCAAACATCATGATGTTGATCCGTCCTATCCAACGCCACGACTGGGAAGCACTCTGGGGCCTGGCCCAACAGACCGGCCCCGGGTTCACCTCGCTGCAACCCGACGAAGCCGCGGTTCGGCGCAAACTGGAATGGGCGCTGGAGTCGTTTAGCGCCCCTGAACCGCTCGCAGAAGCGCTGTATCTGTTCGTGCTGGAAGACCTCAGTACGGATCAGGTTATCGGCCTCTGTGGCATCGAGTCGGCGGTTGGCTTACGAGAGCCTTGGTACAACTATCGCGTCGGCACCCTGGTGCACGCCTCGCGTGAGTTAAAAGTATATAACCCGATGCACACCCTAACCCTCAGCAACGACCATACCGGCCATTCAGAGATCTGCACCCTATTCCTGGATCCAGATTACCGCCACAGTAAGAATGGCAGCCTGCTTTCCAAGTCCCGATTTATGTTTATGGCCGAGTATCCGCAGCGCTTTACCGAAAACGTCATCGCCGAGATGCGTGGTCGGTCCGATACGCGCGGTGTCTCGCCGTTCTGGGAAGGCCTTGGCAGGCATTTCTTCTCGATGGACTTTGCCCAGGCCGATCTACTCTCGGGCCAGAATAAGGTATTTATCGCCGAACTGATGCCGCGCAACCCGATCTATACCAACCTGCTGCCGCAAGACGCCCAGGACGCCATCGGCCAGACCCACGACAACACCACTCCGGCCCGGCGTTTGCTGGAAAACGAAGGCTTTCACTACAGCGGCTACATCGATATTTTCGACGGCGGACCGCTGCTGCAAGCCCGGCTGCGAAATATCCGCGTGGTGCGCGAAAGCCAGCATTACAAGGTACAGATCGCAGAGCTGCAGCATCAGGGCGAGCCCTATCTGATCGCCAACACCCAACCCAATGGATTCCGCTGCTGCTTAAGCCCTGTGGCACTGCAAGCCAATCACATCGTTACGGTCACCCCGGTTATCGCCGCGGCATTACATGTTAACGCAGGCGATACCGTCCGCATAGCGCCCCTGTCTTCACCGAGAAGGGCCTGATGAGCACATCAGTGTTTATCGGCGGTCGCCAGATCAACGGCCATATCGACGCCAGCCAGCCTCGACCGATGCGTTACCCGGCCCGCCAGACCTTTGAAGCTTCGCAAGCGATCGTCCGGGACGCGGTAAAAAGCTATTGGTTCAACTCTCAGCTACTGAGCCTGTGGGACGGTCAGCAACTGATGGTAGTGCCGGAAGAGTGCCGCTGCAATCCACAGGTAAGGGTGCTACTACAGGGTATTAAAGCTGGGGATAACCCGACCAATAAGTTCCGGGTGGTTGATCTGAAGCAGAGTATGAGTAACGGTGGAGGCCCGGCGTGCCTGCGGTTGCGGGTCGAGTTCAATAAGCAGGAGATCACGACCGCTAACCCCGCCACCCTAATGAGCAACGCCCTCTTTGCCCGACTCAATCGATAGTTGGGCCAGCATTACCGGGATCGCTTAGCGGCTGAAGGTACGACTGATCCAAAACGGCTGTTACAATCCCGCACCGCCCATAATAAGCTAACTCAGATTCTTGGGTTGGGCGCGGTCTATCCCTTCCCGCGCTGGTCGTTATCGGGGCGCTAATAGCCCTAGTCCGTAAACTACACCAGACCACGCTTAAAACGAGCTATAGCCCTCCCAACATCGGGCGCTAGGTGTTTAACATGTAAACACTCATCGTAATTCCGATACCATTTGCGAGCCAACCCTAAGCCTGTTCTTTTCGCCGCGCCTCCAACTCATCAACCACTACAGAAGATGGCGACTCCTGCAACCACGACAACACCTCTTCGCTAGTACGAAACTTTGGAGAGCCGACCCAGATTGACGACATCAGATTGGCAAGCTCCAATAGCAACTGACGGTAATGATTTGAAAACAAGCGACTACTCAATCGGGAGGCGAACCAGCGCAATACCATTTTACGCTCTTTATCCTGATTGTGATTGACATGCTCTTTTAAATGTTCCAGCAGCTTTTCAAGGCGGCGCCGATCATCTAGCGAGACATCCGCACTCATCATTACAAGCTGCAACTCAAGCCAAACATCCGATAACGGCTTTAACTCCTTATCCATCATTCATCTCCACGCGCATGCGAGAATCAGGGCCAAAAATCATGCTATATTGATTTTTGACCCTTGATTGATACTAAGATTCCGTCCCCAGACTCATGCTAACTAAAAATATCTATTAGCACATATAATAGACCTTCCTGCTGTGCCCTGCATCCTAAAACCCCAACACTCCCGCATCCTAAGGCTCCCAGCATCGCGCCAGGTTCCCAGCATTATCGGCAATCACAACCTTACGCCGTAGCCACTATTCGACAGTACTGCCAGCATTACGAAGCGCTGGCAGTACTGTAAAAACACAATAAGCACACTCCGCTCCTGATCATATTCAACCCAATCATGGGCGTCCAGACTAGCAGGGCGCTCACTGACGCCAGCAACAAGAAAAAGGGAGCGCAGAGCTGCCTTTATCCACTTAGGAAGTAATAAACACCGTAGCCCCCCGAAAGAATCCTGTCGGACTTGACGCTACGACCGACCAAGTCCGACAGACTGCGGCTAGGAGGCTGACCGAGAATAGACTGACCTACTGCGAAACCTGTATTTTGGCCAGATTTGACGCTCATTTTTGGCAAATAGAACCACTATTCTTCGCAAATGAACGATAAATCTGACTCAAAATACAGCTCTCTCGCTACGCTCGCTATTCTCGGTCAACCTCCTAGGTACGCCCCTTAAATGCGCAGCCTCCCGCCAACCCCAGTAACTTAAAAACCATCGCCGCCGGGCAGAATCCTGTAACAGAAGCCTGGATCATATTAGCACCAGCGAAGGCCGTGAGCCAAAGCCAGTACGGATGATGCAGCTGGGATAACGCCAGACTAGCTAAAATCATACAACCTGCAAACAGGAACACCGCCTTATCAACATTCATGAACAACCCTCAATTGAGTACCCACTAATTCAACCTTTCATGCATATTAGCAGAGTCTAACTTTCAAACCTATCCGTACCACCGCATCCTGATCCACTTATTTAACAACAAACCATCCGATCGATAGATATACTGTCTGTATGAGAGAGACTCTGGATGTACTCTTCCGCCGCCAACCGGCGGCCAACCTAGCTGAGCCCCCTGCTCAAGTTAAACGCGCCCTGATCCTATCCGGTGGCGGTGCGCGAGCGGCCTATCAAGTCGGCGTTTTAAAAGCGGTTGCAGAAATCCTTCCCGCCAACCACCCTAACCCCTTCCCCATCATCTGCGGCACTTCGGCAGGAGCCATCAATGCTCTGACACTGGCTTGCCATGCAGGCAATTTCAGAGAGGCGGTCATCGACCTTGAAGCCCTTTGGCAGCAGCTAACACCAGAGCAGATCTACCGGGCCGACCTCTGGTCACTGCTCAAAGGAGGGGGGCGCCTGGTAACATCCTTATTGAATCAAGGGGTCGGTCGAAAACACCCGGTCGCATTCCTAGACAACGCGCCCATCAGAGAATGGCTAGAACGGACAATTTCTTTTGACAAAATCGACGCCGCTATCAGCGAAGGCAATCTAGAAGCCGTTAGCGTTACCGCTATAGGCTATAACAGCGGCCAATCAGTCAGCTTTTTCCAGGCCGCAGAGCACCTGAAACCCTGGCGGCGTCACAATCGGATTGGCAGCAACTGCAAACTCGGCATTGAACACTTGATGGCGTCCTCTGCCATACCCACTGTTTTCCCTAGCGTGCTAATCAACAGGGAATACTTTGGCGATGGCGCATTGCGACAACTAGCCCCTATCAGCCCAGCACTGCACCTAGGCGCCGAACGGGTATTTGTCATCGGTGTCAGCAGCAACCGCAACCCCGTTCATTGGGTCAAGCGACGCCGCACTCGCCACTCGCCCTCGATGGCGCAGATTATGGGACACCTGCTAAACAGCGCTTTCATCGATTCGCTAGAGGGCGATATTGAGCACCTCGACAGAACCAACGAACTGCTAAAACTGATCCCGGAATCACAGCGACTAGCCGCAGGAGTCCTACTTAAGCCCGTGGACAGCCTGGTTGTCTCCCCGTCAGAAGAGCTCGACAAAATTGCCGGCCGCAACATTCGATATCTACCACGCACACTCCGCCTGCTTATGCGCACAGTAGGCGCTACAGCAAGCGGCGGCGGTGCTACCGCTGCCAGCTACCTGCTTTTTGCTGCACCTTTCTGTAAAGCGCTGATCGATCTGGGTTACAAGGACGCCATGTGGGAAAGGGATAGCATCGATACTTTTTTTCAGCCAGGACCCGAGGCAAGCCCAACAGGGCAGACTAACACCGCGCAGCGCAAACCGGCCAACTAACAACCGCTATCTGCAACAGGCTTGCTATCAGCGGCGTCACTGCGCAAGCCAATACCCCTCACGTCAAAAAATCACCACGGCATCGCCTACAAATTAATTGAACAGAAAAAAACGTCACTTTTGTGCCCTGAATAACGCCCCAGACCATTCACAACCAAGCCGATATTTCAGCCAACCCTATACGACATTAGGTTAACCGCAACTACCAAAAAACCCAGAATGCTAACAAAAATACTTAATTAACAATAGGTTATACGCAAAACAATAAAATAACAAAGTAGCCACAGAGGGGTTCCACTAGAACACTAATTCAGCTATATTCAATTACGCACCGGATCAGGAAATATACTGCACATCGAGGGAACTATATTGCCGGAACTGATATTGACCCTTGTTATTGATCACCCAGCGTAGACAAAGACAGCGTCTCGTCAAACGCTTTTATAGATGCGGGCGAATAAAACAACAATAAAACACAGAGGAAAACGATAATGATTATTGAATGCACCTGTAATGACGGCTTTGAAGACCAATTAACAGCCGCTAATCAATACTCCATCAAAGAGCTCGGCAGCAATTCTGTATTGATTGAAAACGACAAGGGCCAAGAACGCTGGTATGGAAACCTACGCTTTGAAATTAAATCCGCCTGATTGCCCCTATAAAGTTGCCGCAAGCGATGCGCCTGCGGCAGTTTTTTCGCATTAAATCACCGTAACATCGTCCGGTAACTGTAACACCAGCCCCCACTGACCCACCTTGGCCTCAGCATGCTTCTTGAAATGTGCACGTATAGGACTGCCTTTCGGCTTTTCCAGATAATACAGTAAAGTCGCAGCCTGCTGCGCAGTTATGCCCTGCTGCTCACCCCAGTCCTGCACAAACAACGCAAGGGTATTGCTGGACCGATCAGGCAACCCCAGCGGCAGAGGCACGGTCAGATCTTCACCATCAATAACCCGCTGACAAAACTGTCGATAATTAAATTCAAAATCGCCAAACACATCAAACTTGTCTTCGGTACGCAAACGAAACCAATCCGTGGCACGCCCGGCAAAATAGACCGCAGGATGACTCCACTCGCGCTCACGAGGGTGATCGGCATGCAGACAGGCCTCCTGATAAGCCGACAGCACGGCTGGCAGACCATAGTCCTGTAGATCCTTGCGCAGCAGCCCCAGAAACTCAGCAATCGTTGGCATCCATACAAACTGCTCTTTGCTACGATCGATCGCCGGCACCAGCTCCTGCTCGGTATAGCCACGCAAACTTAACGCCCATTCACGCTTAGCAATACGAATCTCGTCTTCACTCTGGAACACACTTTTAAATTTGTGCCCGTATATAGTCATAAACCGAGCAAACAACATGTTTACCAATTGTTTAGTTACAACAGGTATCGGATCCTGACGCTCATGAGATCCAGAAGCAGAGTCACCAGTCTGTGTTGTTGATGTCCATGACCGAGGTTGTAATCCGCTCTCGCTTATCTTGCCGAGCACGTGTTTGATCTCTTTCACCACTGTACCCCTGTTGATCTTTAGTTACCTGCTCTCGATACTGCTTCTTTTGGGCACCAACCCACTCGCGCATGACCCATTTCATAAAGGGTTGTTCCCAGGACTTCTTGCGCTGCCCTTGGCCCATATAATAGGCCACAAACTGATCAGCGCAGGCCAGCGAGAACTCATCGGTAATACTCTTTTTAGCCAGTAGCTGCAACGTGTCTGACTGCGGCTGCCAGTTAGGGGTAATTTCCTTAAGTTGCTGATGATGCTGCTCCTGCCTTTCAAACAACAACTGCAAATCATCTTTAGGCTTCGCCCAACCGGTACTTCCCCCAAAACTCGGGGCCGGTCCGCGAACAATCATACTGGGGGCTGTATGGGCAATGGTCGGCTCGGGCATCCGGACAGAGGAACGGATAGAATCCGCCGCCTCCGATGGGCGACGCACATCCGCAAGACGCTCAGGCAGTACCGCTGGCCGGGACTCGCGCATCGGCTCGGCTGGCTGAGCACTTACGCCGACGGCAGTCTCAGCACCGGTATCCAAGAGAGTTACGCGAATACTGCCATTAGCTTGAAACTGGGCATCCAAAACACCCTGATCAACCAGACTACTGGTCAACTGCGCCAGTTTGTCCTCGTCAAAAAACGGGCTAAGCGCCTGCCATTCTCGACGCCGCAGGATAAACTGCGCCTGCTCTTCGGCATTGATCACACCGTGATGGCAAGCGTACTGATAGTAAACCGACAGCAGTATCGCCTCTTCGGTCCCAAAGCGACACGCTAGTGAAGGATAAAAAAGTATGGGTTGTTCAGGAAAAAGCTTGCTCATCGACTACGCTGCCCAGCCCTCATTACTGATGCAACACGCAAGCACATCAGCAACAAAGTCACCTTTAACAAAGCAACGAGAATACCATAAAACGGACCGGTAAAGTGGCTACCGGATTCGTTTTATCGGGCGCCTAGCCCAAAGCCATCAAGACGTCTTGGAAACGAAATCACTTACCGCACGCAACACATCTTTACGACTGATCTGACCGACCAACTTGCCGTTTCGCAGTACCGGAAAACGACGCCGATTGCCGCTAATGAACTTCTCGGAAAGAGCGATAATGTCCGCATCACTGGAGACTGTTTCAACGTCTGCAGTCATAAAATCGCCGACGCAACCGCCCTTTTCCTCTTCGTAATAGGTGTGCTTCAAAATAGCTTTGAGACAATCCACTTCGGACAACATACCGACCAACTGGCCTCGACCATCAATCACTGGCGCACCTGAGACATGGGATTCAGAAAATATACTGATCGCCTGAAACAAGCTCGTTTCTGGCTTAAAAGTGACCAATTGCGTGGTCATATAATCTTCAACTTTTACACTTTTCAGCATCCTAAACGCTCCTTAACAACCTGTACTACACAGGCATCAGTATTGATCTAAGAAAAGACCACCGTCTTATTTCCATGGACCAAAATACGATCCTCCAGATGCCAGCGCAAACCGCGCGCAAGCACTGATTTTTCAGCATCACGCCCCAACCTCACCATATCATCGGCACTGTCGTTATGGGTAATGCGAATCACATCCTGATCAATAATAGGACCCGCGTCCAACTCTTCGGTAACGTAATGACAGGTAGCACCGATCAACTTAACCCCGCGTTCATGAGCCTGGTGATAAGGTTTAGCGCCCGCAAACGAAGGTAGAAAACTATGGTGGATATTGATCACCTGGGACGCATAACGCAAACAAAGCTCCGGGGGTAAAATCTGCATGTAGCGAGCCAATACAATAGTGTCTATTTGATTCTGCTCAACCAGCTCAACCACGCGATTAAATGCGCTCTGCTTATCGGCGCTATCAACCGGGACGTGATGGTAGGGAATTCCATGCCACTCCACCATGCTACGTAAGTCGTCATGATTGGAGATCACGCAGGGGATTTCGCAATCCAACTCCTGCGAGTTGTAACGATAAAGCAGATCCGCCAAACAATGCGACTGCTTACTCGCCATCAACAATACCCGCTTGGGCTTTGAAGAGTCGCTCAGGCTCCAGGACATACTGAACGATTGAGCGATGGTGGCAAATGATTCGCGCAGCTCATCCACAGAAAAAGCCAGGTTCCGTGCGCTAATCTCGTAACGCATAAAAAACCAGCCGGTAACACTTTCTGAATGCTGATTGGCCTCTGTAATTGAACCCCCATGACTGGAGATAAAGCTACTGACCATTGCTACGATACCAACCCGATCAGGGCACGAAATAACCAAACGATAACGGGGTTCCATAGAGAGCATGTCCAACCTGTAAGCAATATAAGCAATATAAGCAATATAAGCACTTTAATGCGAAGAGTTTTTCGGCATTCTAGCAACATATCAAACCAAAGCTAGCCTCTATTGCCTGAAACCATGCTCAGGACCCGCTATCCGCCAAATACAGCCGATCTGTTTTAGCCGCGCAGATAAAATCGTTAATATGCAACCCCTTGAGATTATGGCTCCACCAATACACCTCAACAGCCCCCCAACGAGTGACCAGATCAGGATGATGACCCTGCTGCTCAGCCATCGCACCGACACGGTTGGTAAACGCCAGCGCATCGACGAAGTTGTTAAAGCGATACGTCCGCGCAAGCTGAGACACCGCATCGCGCCGGACAACAACCCATGCTGGCAGCTGCGACAACAATTGCTGTGCATATTGTTCAGAAAGTTTAACTGCAAGTCGATCACACGCCTGGCATTGCTGCTGGTTCAGTTCAGTCATAACCACCTCTATCATCCAATCGATAAAACCTTTACCTCAAACCTTTACACCAAGTAAAGACCGGCTTGTAGTGACGTCAACGGGAGACCACACACAGCCCGATAAGCCATTCAACCGATCAACCCTGCTCTCGCCCTGCCTCAAGCTTTAGATAAAAGCGCGGAGGCTGTAACATATCGCGAGGGTGCTGCGAAACGCACCAAAACATCCGAGATATTTCAGGCGGCGCACACCTTGACCCTTTCCAGCTCCGACATTCTTAGTGTAAGCGATCTCAATCAACAGGCCCGGCAGTTGCTGGAGCGAAGCTTTGCGATCGTTCAGGTTGAAGGCGAAATATCCAATTTTGTTAGCCCCAGCTCTGGCCACTGGTATTTCACCCTTAAAGATGACCGCGCCCAGGTACGTTGCGCGCTGTTTCGGAACCGCTCACGATTCCTTAAGTATCGCCCTAAAAACGGTGATCGGGTACACCTCAGGGCCAAAGTGAGCCTCTACGAAGGGCGTGGTGAATACCAGCTGATCGGCGACTATCTCGAAGCTGCCGGTAGCGGTGATCTACAGGCGGCCTTTGAGGCACTAAAACAGAAACTGCAAGCCGAAGGCCTATTCGAGTCCGAACGCAAACGCCTGCTACCCAACTTGCCGAAGCATATCGGGGTGATCACCTCGCCTACCGGGGCTGCCATTCAGGATATTCTCAGCGTGCTTAAACGCCGCTTTCCTGCCATTCCGGTGACGCTCTACCCGGCAGCCGTTCAGGGCGATGACTCACCCCAACAATTACTCCAGGCACTGGCTTTTGCCAACCGATCGAAACTTTGCGATGTCATTATTATTGGCCGGGGCGGCGGCTCGGCCGAAGACCTGTGCGCCTTTAATGACGAAGCCCTGGCACGGGCGATCTTTAACAGCGCCATCCCGATCATCAGCGCGGTGGGGCATGAGATAGATTTCAGTATCTGTGACTTTGTTGCCGACGCCCGGGCGCCCACCCCATCGGCTGCGGCGGAACTACTCAGCCCCGATCGCGAGCAGCTAGCGCTGCAGCTACGGCAGTATCAAAACAGGTTACGACAATGGCTCCAGAGCAGCCTGGTTCATCGCCAGCAGCGTTTAGACGCACTGCGGTCGCGGCTACGCCATCCGGGCCAACGACTCCAGGAGCAAACCCAGCGACTCGATTCATTAGAACTACGCCTGCACCATGCCAACGCCAAACAACTACTGCGCCAGCACAACCGACTATCGCTTCTGCGAGAACGCTTAAGCGCGCAACGGCCCAATAAAAACATCGCCAGGCTTAGACAGCAACCCGGCCTGCTGCAACAGCGCCTGACCCAGGCGCTAAGACATCAACTACAGCTACTAAGCCAGCGCCTTGCGGAACAGGCGCATGCTCTGCATGCGATCAGCCCTCTTGCGACACTTGAGCGTGGCTACGCCATTGTAACGGGCAACGACCAGCAACTCCTGCAGAGCAGCGCACAGGTCAAGCTCGGAGATACACTCCACACCCGACTCGCCCAGGGCTCAATACGCAGTAAAGTGACCGCCATTGAGACCCGCACCGACCTCTCACCATTCGATCCCGATTCCTGACAAGGTAGCCCTTATGCCCCCCATCACCCGCCTGCTCATCGGGACGCTACTAAGCGTCAGCAGCCAAATGTCCCTGGCCGAAACCACGCTTCCAGACGCTCTGGCGGTTCCTGGCGGCATCGCCCACGTCCTCCTGCCTATCAAGAGCACTGTTGACAGCACGGTCGCAAGCACTACACCCCCCACTGCCTATTTTGAAACGCATCGGTTACTGGTACAAAGCACCCAAGGAACGCCCTACCAGCACCAAGCCCCATGGCTGGCATTGGTGGGCATACCATTATCTACCGAAGCAGGGACCCAGCAGATAAGCGTCGGCAGCCAGTCCTTTACCTTTGAGGTAACCGCCAAACAGTACCGTGAACAACGCCTGGTAATCAAAGACAAACGCAAGGTCAATCCGAACCCGTTAGATATGGAGCGCATCGGCGCCGAAAAAACAAAAATGCTTGGCGCGCTAGCAAGCTGGAGCGAGCCCAAAGCAACCACCACCCTCTTTCAGCGCCCAGCACCCGGCCCATACAGCAGCCCCTTTGGCCTGCGCCGTTTTTTTAACGAGCAACCCCGCAAACCCCATAGTGGACTCGATATCGCTGCAGCTAAAGGCACACCTATTCTGGCCCCCGCCCCCGGAGTCGTCATGGACGCAGGAGACTACTTTTTCAACGGCCGCAATCTAATCCTCGATCACGGCCGCGGCCTGATCACCATGTACTCTCACATGGAGCGGATCGATGTTAAGGTCGGCGACCAAGTACGCACCGGCGACCGACTCGGCACCGTGGGCAGCAGCGGTCGCGTCACCGGCCCGCACCTGCACTGGACCGTCAGCCTTAACAACGCCCGGGTTGACCCGATGCTTTTTTTGGATCCGCAACAACGCTAGTAACCCAGCGGGTTAATAGGAGACGCAAGGATGCGTCAACATGGGTCGAAGACCCATGCGAGCCCCTGAAAATCAAGCAGTTCCACGCAACTGCGCTAGATTTTAGGGGCGATGGACAAATAGGTATGGAACCTATTTGTGCAGCGGGTTAATAGGAGACGCAAGGATGCGTCAACATGAGTCGAAGACCCATGCGAGCCACTGAAAATCAAGCAGTTCCACGCAACTGCGCTAGATTTTAGGGGCGCTGGACAAATAGGTATGGAACCTATTTGTGCAGCGGGTTAATAGGAGACGCAAGGATGCGTCA